>NZ_JASGFR010000009.1:0-96983 GCF_047605405.1 Rhodomicrobium sp.
GTCAGATCGAAGCGCGCCATGAGAAAACTCCCTCGTTTGGGAGTTGGAATCACAGTGCGCCCGATTCGATCCACGCTCCCGCGCGGGGAGCGACTGGTGTTCCTAGAGTCGTTTTCTGATTGATTGAATCGATTGGGGATTCACGCGCTGGTCATTATCTGTTTCAAGCAGCTGGCTGGTTTGGAGGTCGGCATGGATGGCGAGACCATATTCGAAAGATTTGCGTGAGCGGGTAGCGGAGTGCGGCGAGGAAGGTGAGCGTGCGCTATTTGCCGAACGGGGCATGGGCGATCAGCGGCTTGCCGCGCGGTGCCCAGCCCCGGATCGGTGTCATGTTGGTCTTCGCCCAGGTTTCGTCGATGAAGACGAGCCGTCTTGGATCAAGCCGTCCCTGATACTTCTTCCACTGCGCGCGCCGCCTTGCGACCGCCGGTCGCGCCTGCTCCTCGGCGAACGGGCTTTTTTCGAAGCTCATGCCTTCCGAGCGGACCAGTCGCCACACCGACACCGGGCAGGTCGCAATGCCATGCTCGGCCAGTTCGGCGACCAGCGCTTTCAGCGTCAGGTCAGGCACTGCCCTCAGCCGCTCGATCACCAGCGCCCGATGCGGCTCAAGCAACCGCTTCCGGTGCCCGCCCATCGGTCGCGCCGCCGCACTCCCCGTTGCCCGCTGACGCTGCGACCACTTCACTACACTTGCCACGCTCACGTCGAACAGGGCCGCCACCTCCCGGCAACTCCGCCCCGACGCCACCGACGCCGCTACAACCGGATTGATGCGCCCTTGGTGCTCGACGGACCGATCAACGGCGAGAGCTTCACCGCCTACGTCACCCAGTTCCTCGTGCCGACACTCGCACCCGGCGACGTGGTCATCATGGATAACCTCGGCAGCCGCTGTGTTTTAAAACTCCCAAACAACGAGTCTTTCCATGGCGCATGACTTTTGATCCCGACGAACACCAGTTCGATCGGATTGAGAGCGGAAACAAGACGGCATCAAAGAGGGGCCTCGCCCCGGCTCGGCGGATCTGGGCGCCCATGCCGATAAGCCCCCGCTTCACCTTTTTCTCCATCCGTCCACGAGGTTGGACCAGTCCTGCATCATCGAGACCCTCTCGTTCCAATAAAGAGTGCGATTGTAGGCCCTTCGGACGGCATTTTTCTCGACGTGGGCAAGCTGCATTTCGATCACGTCGCTCCGATAGCCGCGCTCGTTCAAGATCGATGATGCGCTCGAACGAAAACCGTGAGGTGTCATCTTCCCCCGATACCCAATGGACTTCATTGCCTTCCTGAGAGTTCCATCTCCGAGCACACTCTTACCCACGTGAGCTGAGACAAAGATGTAATCTCCCCTACGGAATTTCGCCATGTCGCGGAGGATTGCGCGGGTCGATGCCGTCAGGGGGACATCATGAGGTCGCCCCATCTTCATTCGCTCTTCGGGGATGCGCCAGACGCCATCTTCTAGGTCAATCTCCGACCATGTGGCGAAACGAAGCTCGACGGTTCGAACGAAGGTGTGAGCGAGGAATAGCATCGCCGCCCTCACGCTCGGGGAACCTTCGTAGGTATCAATCCGCCGCAACAGCGGTGCGAATGTCTGTTCGCTTGTCACCGAGGCCCGGTTCTGAACTCGCCTACTCTTAAGCCGACCGCGAAGTACGACGGTTGGATCGGTCGGAGCACGGTCGCTCAACGCCGCGAGTTGGAAAACCTTACCCATGAGGGCGCGGGCGCGGTGGGCCATGTCAACCTGCCCTCCATCCTCGATAGATTGCAACGCTTCGAGGATTTCGTGCGGACGGAGTTCTGCTATGGGACGCCTGCCGAGAAGCGGATACACCTTCTTCCGCAGAATATGTGAGTTTACACGAACGGTCCCCTCCGAACGATCTCGTGCGAGGGAGACGAGATATTCCTCGGCTACCGCCTCAAAAGTGTTCGCCGCCGCCACCTTGGCCTTGGCGATCTCGACCTGTTTTCGATAGGACGGGTCCACACCCTCAGCTAGAAGCCTCCTTGCTTCTGCACGCTTGTCGCGCGCCGCCGATAGAGCGATGTCGGGGTACTTCCCGATGGCGAGGGTTTTGTTCTTACCGAGATGACGATAGTTCATGCGCCATAGCTTCGAGCCGTTAGGCCGAACGAGGAGATAGAGACCGTCTGAGTCGGAAAGCTTGAAATCACGCTCTGTTGGCTTCGTGGTGCGGATTTTAAAATCGCTGAGAGCCATAATCGATACCTTCAATAATACCTCGACTTCGGGTGCGCTTGGACGGTACAACGCGGGATACGACGAGACAAGTCACTTTAAAAGTTTGGAGAATCTCGTTGGATTTATTGGCTTTTGGGAGTAATTGGGACTGCACGAGATCATGGCACCGTTGACCTCGGCGTAACGGGAAAATAACCCCGTTATAGACATAATTCGGTGTCACGTAGCGCATTATGGTTACCGGCAAATCGCGTTGCGGTTGCTTCAAATTGAGTGCTGGAGACGGGATGGGGATGATGAAACCGAGGGTCTTGGCTGCTTTCATGGCGGCCGCCTTCATGGTCGTCGCAGGGTCTTTCGGAGCTGACGCTCAGCGCCGGGGAAGCTCGATCGACGATTGGCTTGGCTTTGACCAGTCGGACGACTCCTGGGAACAGCCGATGCGAGACCGCGCCTTTCAGCGCGAATGGGAAACGCAACCCGACCGCGGCTTCCCGACTCTTGCCAAGGAAAATATCGCCACCACCAAGACCGCGATCAAGCAATATGCTGAGATCGTCGCGCGTGGCGGCTGGCCGCAGCTTCCGCCGATCGAACTTCGCACCGGCATGAGCCATCCGGCTGTGGTGCAACTCCGCACGCGCCTGCAGGTGACGGGCGATCTCGCGGCTTATGGCGGCTATCCGGAGGTCTTCGACTCTTACGTCGAACAGGCGGTGAAGCGGGCGCAGCAGCGCCACGGCATTCCGCCCACGGGCTTCCTCGACCAGACGACGATCGACGCGCTCAACGTTCCTGCCAGCGCGCGACTCCGCCAGCTCCAGACCAATCTTGTGCGCCTGCAAGGCCTTGTGCCGGCCACCCCGGCTGGCAAATATGTGGTGGTGAACATTCCGGCTGCCCAGATCGAGGCTGTGAACAACAATCAGGTGGTTTCCCGCCACGCAGGCGTCGTGGGCAAGCCGGACAGGCCGTCGCCGCTTCTGACATCGGCGATCGAGGAGATAAACTTCAACAAGGAGTGGGTCGTGCCGCCCACGGTGTTGAAATACGACCTCGTGCCGAAGGGCCGCGGCGGGCAGGATGTGCTCGCGAAGTACAAGATCGACGCCTACGCCACGCATGAAGACTACGCGAAGGGCAGGAAGCTGGATCCGGCGCAGATCGATTGGTCGTCCGACGCACCGCTCCGCTACTTCTATGTCCAGGCGCCCGGCGACGAGAACCCGCTCGGCTTCGCGAAGATCAATTTCGCCAGCCCTCAAGGCGTCTATATGCACGACACGCCCGGCCAGAGCGTGTTCCAGAAGAGCTTCCGGGCCGACAGCTCCGGCTGCATTCGCGTGCAGAACATTCACCAGCTGGTGGCGTGGCTGCTTGAAGACAACGGCTGGTCGGTGCAGCAGGTGCTGCGCATGAAGCAGTCGGGCGAGCGGCTTTTTGTGCGGCTCAAGAAGCGGGTGCCGCTGTATTGGACCTATATCACGGCTTGGTCCACGCCCGATGGAACCGTGCAGTTCCGCCGCGACATTTACCGCAAGGACGGCGTGGAGGCCATCGCCTCGGCCTACTAGCCCCCGTTCGCAATCGCAGGCTTATCCGATCAAACGCCGGGCACCCGCCTGGCGTTTTTTCTTTTTGTGTCCGCTTGCAAACTGCTTTCCCGCCGCCGATCAGACGAGCCGATCAAGCTCCCGCTTCACGTCGATATATCGGGCCGCCATTTTTGCGCCGGCAGGGCACAAGATCGCGTCTCGCGGGTATCACCGTCTGCGGCCAGCGCGAACAAACCCCATTGCATCCGCGCTCGAACCAGGTCTTGCGAGCGCTGTCCGCCGTGCGGTTCGAGCGCGCCGAGGAGAAGCACATGGATTCGCTCCCGGCGTCGACATCGCGCGATTGGCCCGACATTCCCTATGCCGCATGGAAAGACACCGCCGCTACGCTTCAGCTATGGATACAGATCGTGGGCAAGGTTCGACTTGCGCTCACGCCATGGCTCAACCATTCATGGCACGTCCCGCTTTACGTGACCTCGCGTGGCCTCGACACCTCGCCGATTCCTTACGGCGCGCGAACCTTCGAGATCGCCTTCGACTTTCAGGACCACGTCCTGACCATCACGACGAGCGAGGGCAGTCGCCGCGAACTGAAGCTCGAACCGCAGACTGTCGCCGACTTTCAGGGGCGGCTCATGGAAACGCTGGGCAGCCTCGATATCGCGGTGAACATCTACGAGATACCGTCCGAAATTCCGGACGCGATCCCCTTTCGCGAGGACACTATCCATCGCGACTACGACCGGGACGCCGCCCACCGCTTCTGGCGCGCGCTCGTGCAGGTCGACCGCGTCCTGAAGCTGTTTCGAACGGGATTCATCGGCAAGTGCAGCCCCGTGCACTTCTTCTGGGGCAGCTTCGACCTCGCGGTGACGCGCTTTTCAGGAAGGCGCGCGCCGCTGCATCCGGGCGGTGTGCCGGGAGTCTCCGATGATGTGACGCGCGAAGCCTATTCGCATGAAGTGTCGAGCGCGGGTTTCTGGCCGGGCGGCAACGGTATCGACTATCCCGCCTTCTACTCCTACGCTTTCCCCACGCCGGACGACTTCAAGCGTCGCCCGGTGGAGCCGGATGCCGCGTTTTTCAGTGATGCGCTTGGCGAGTTTTTGCTGCCCTACGACGCGGTGAGGACTGCCGCCGATCCTGACTCGCGGCTCATCGCGTTTCTTCAGAGCACATACGACGCAGCCGCGACGACCGCCGGATGGGATCGCGAGGCGCTCGAATGTCCGCTGGGGCGGCCGGGCATCCCGAGGCCGCTCGACGGGCGGGGTCCATGGAAGCAGTGATCGGCGTGCGAGCACGCCGTCCCAGCGGCAATAAAGCGGCTTGTAAGCGCGCCCTTCGCTGCCCGTTTCGGTATTTCACGCGCCGATAATCGTTAAAATGGAGCGCGTCCCGACAGACCTTCCTCAACGTCGCACGCCTAGCATCGCTCCCAGCACGAGGCGAAACCTGCGTGGCTCGACGCTCATCGAGCTGAAAAGAATGGGAAACGCGTTGAGGCGTCGCCGAGCATCGGTTTTGGATCTGCGATGGAGGACGACATGGACCGGAAAGACGTGAAAGCTTTTGGACTTGGGGTAGCCGCGGGTTTGGCGATGGCGGCGCTCGCTGGCGGCGTGGCCGCGCAGGAACGAGGCCGCATCAACGATGGTCAACCGCTGCAGATCGAACGCGAGCCTAACGGGCTTGTCGAACCCAACCCGGAAAAAGGCGGCGTGATCGATGTCGACGAACTTCTCGGAGTCGAGCCCCAGAGAAGAGCGAAGGAAGATGCGGAACAGGAAAAAAGATCCGCCAACCAGCATTCCCGGCACAAGGAAAAGGGACCCGAGGGACGTTAGGATGAAAGCTTTCGCAAGAATAGCTCGCCCCTAACGCACCCTCTGAATACCGGCCCGATTCGAAAATGGCCGGCAGTCTGACCGATCGGAATGATTTGTGTCCGATCGCAGCGTCAGCGCGCGGGGGCGAACACCCTGGAAGCCTTGATGCGCTTTGCCAAGATCTCGGCAAAACCAAGCACCGCGAGGCCCGACACGATATGCGCGATGTGAACGAGCTTCGCCGTCTCGATGTCGGCGATGCCCTGCTGGTAGATCCCGATTGCCGGCGTCGCAGCCGCGACGATCGCTGCGAGGATCGCAACGAAAGTGGCGCGCGAGAAGCCCTGAATTGCGAGCAGAACCAGCGCCAGCGCCGCAAGGCCGCCAGCGGCTTTGTGAGCGAGAAGCGGAACGCCCTCCACGGGCAGGTATTTGCCGAAGAATGCCGCACCAAGGCCGAGCGCGATGAGGCCGCCAAGGCGGACCAGAATGATGAGAACCGTTGTCATGTCACTTTCCCTCGAAAGAGCACGCCGCATGGATGCGACGCGTCGCGAATGCTGCCTCGACGATTAGGCGCAAATCATGGCGAAGACGAGCGGCAGCGGGGTCGCAGCCGGGAACCGAAGGCGCCCCTCCAGCATCGTGCAGCAAATCGGATGTTGCCCCCGACGCCGTATGTTCGCGCAGCTATTGGCGCCAACACTCGCCGCGCCCTTACAGGGCGCTCCCAGCGGCGGTACTGACAGCGACACATCTGAGTCTCTGAATCGAATCGGGTCCAATTCGCTGTTCCGGCCTTTTCGGGCGAAGCACAGAACGGCTTCGCCGCGCGAAGGGGATGCCCCTGAGTTTATCCGGGCCATGGTTCTCGTAGTGCCGAACAAGAACAGGACACCGGTTGCCGCTCCCTAAAATTGGTTCGGAAATCGAAGTCATCCTGAAAGCCGCGAAAGGCAAGCTAGGACAAGTTACTCACAGGGCGAACGCCAAAGCTGAACGGCATGAGCCGAACGCCATAACCCCCGATATGAGCCCCCCGGGGATGGCCCACTGAAAGGGGCTTTCGGTTAGCTGCCGGTTTTCCCTACCGGTGAGTGTCGACGCAGCCCCTATCCCGACGCCGCCCCGCAGCAGGGCTGGCGATCGCAACGAATAGCGCTGGAAATCGAGATGGAAAACAGCCTGAAGCGGCGTAACTCCCATGTGGCGGCGATTTCCCTGGCCGTGATGTTCGGTTTCGCGGTCTGCGGACCGGCGCAACATGCTGTCGCCCAGAGCCCAGACAGCCGCATTGGCGGAGGCGCGCCGATCGCGGTCGAGCCACCGCCAGACGTCCGCGGGCCGCTTCCCAGCAATCCGGCTCCACCGCTGCAAGTCGAGCGCACACCAAACCGGCTTGGTGCTCCGCCGAGCGCCGCTTCCCCGCCCCGTGCGGGTGTGTCGGCGAAGCGCACGCCCCGCTCGCAAAGAAACCGGGTGCGACGATAGCCTCGGAAAAATACTGGAAAATGAGCGCAGTCAATTCAGAGCCGCGCCCAGATGGACTCGCCTCTTCCTCGACCCGCCTGTCAAACACGCGCTATCGGATCGACGCAATCGCCGGGCGTGGCTTCGGCGCATTCCCGGGCAACGGCACCGACGCCAGCCACGGGCTTGCCGACCGAGCCTTGTCGTAGCCGTAACGGAACAGTGTCTGCATGTAGGGCGCGTTGAAGCCGGGCTGAAGGCCGGGATTGGCCTTGAGTAGATCGTCGAACCCCTGGTCGATGAATGTCAGGTGAAAGCGACCCGGCCCCACATAGGTACTTGCGGCGTACAGCGTACCCTTGGCGCTTGCCTTGATGAGGGTGGAAAACGCGCGGGGCACCTCGGACAGTATCCCGGATTCCACCACCTCGAACTCGGGCGACAGGCGGTTGTTGATGATCACCCACAATTGGGCGGGCGTGCCCTTCGGGGTTGAAATCCCCCTGCCTGTCGCGAAGACCACATCCGGCAGGATGAAAACCTGCGTTGTCGCGCCGCCGTCGATATGCATTTCGCGGAAGCGGCGGCCGTTTGCCTGAACCTCGATATAAGTGGGGCCGAAAATGCCCGGTATGCTCGCGGAGGCGACGAGCACATCGCGGAACAGATCGCGGTATTGCGGGCCGGCGGCGGCGATGGCGCCCATATCCCAGACGACACCGCGCTGCGCATCGAGATTGGTCGTCACGACGAACAGACGACGCCCTTTCGCGTGTTCGGCGGCGACGGCTCGGAGAAGATTATAGTCGACGAAGGCATCCACGAGGTCGACGAGGGACTGGCGGCGAACTTCGGCCGTACCCAGCAGCGAGAACACGCCGCCGAGATCGCCCAGAAACTGCGCGGCGCTGCCAGCGAAAGCTTCCTGAAGCGGCGCGTCGTAGGCAGGGCCCAGAAACGCCAGCGGGGCGATGAGCGCGCCCGCGCTGACGCCCGTCACGATTGCGAATTTCGGTCGCGTCCCCGTCGCCGTCCAGCCATTGATGACGCCCGCGCCGTAAGCGCCGTCATAGGCGCCGCCGGAGAGGGCGAGCACGTCGAAGCTTCCCGCCGCTGAAATGGCTCCCGACAGGGCGGTGCCGCGCACGAACTCGCGAAGTTCCGCGTCGCTGCCGTCCACCCAGAAGCGCGCGTGCGGAATGCCGGGAATTTCGGCGATGGCCTGTTCCTGCGCCGTGAAAGGCTCGCGCGGGAGATAAGCACAGGCGGCAAGGAGAAACGCGGCCACGATGAGCGCGAATGACTGCCGCGCCGCGACCGCAAGGCGACCTCGGCGGTGCGCATCCCGATTAAAGCCCATTCCGCTTCCCTCTTGCACATCGCACATTCGAGCAAGTTTTTCCACGCGCTGTCCCGAAGCGTCAACAAGGCAGGCGCCGTTTCCTCGGATTTCGCCGCCACCGTTGCCCGCATGCAACCATTGCGGGTTGATCACGCCCCTGTGCGCAACCGCCGGCGGTCGCCTTCAGCTCGATCATGTCTTTGCGTCGGATCGCGTGCAATTTTACGCAGACCGGTCGAGCGAAACATCGCCTGTCGAAAGGGGCGCGAAGAAGCTCTCCACGAGGGGCGCGGCAACCTCGCCGATGGACGCATGGGCCCACTTCGACGAGCGGTCCTTGTCGATGACCGCGGCGCGAACGCCCTCCGCGAAATCGGCATGCCGGATGAGCCGCGTCGCAACCCGGTATTCCAGCAACAAGGCGTCCTTGAGGCTCGAAAAGGTGACGGCGCGGCGGTGCAACTCGAAGGTCAGATGCAACGCAAGCGGCGAGCGCGCCGACAGCGTGGCGAGCGTCGCGCGGGCGAAGTCCCGCCATCGTCCGTCCTCGCGCTCAAGCCCCCGGAACAGCTCTTCAAGCGAAGGCGCGGCGAACAGGCGGTCGATCGGCTCGCGCAAGGCGTCGAGCGCGCTTTCGCCCGCTGGTTCGTGCAAGGCGCCGAGCACGGTGGCGATGGTTTCCCCTTCGATCATGGCCGCCCGGATCGCGGGGAACCCCCCGCGAGGAATGCAATGCGTCACGAGGCCGAGCGCGTAAGCGTCGGCGCGGTTCAGCACAGCGCCCGTCAGCGCGAGATAAAGGCCGGTCTTGCCGGGCAGACGCGGCATGAACCACGATCCGCCGATATCGGGCACAAAGCCAATGCCGGTTTCGGGCATCGCGAAGCGGATGTTTTCGCCCGCTACGCGATGGCTGCCGTAGAGGCTCACGCCAACGCCGCCGCCCATCACCGGGCCGTCGATCAGCGCGACATGCGGCTTCGGAAAGCATGCCAGCGACCAGTTGTACCGATACTCCGCCGCATAGAAACGGTTCGCCTCTTCGGGGGCGCTCGCCGCCATGTCGCGGATGGCACGGATATCGCCCCCGGCGCAGAACGCCTTGCCTTCGGCTTCGAGCACCATGCCGTAGATATGCGGATTGGCTGCGCAGGCGTTAAGAAAGGTGTCGAGCCGTTCGATCATTGCCGGGGTCAAAGCGTTCAACGCCTTGGGGCGATTGAGGCGGGCAAGGCCCGCCCTGCCCTCTACCACGCAGGCGACTCCCTGTTCCAGATCCAGCATGTCGGCTCCATTTTCAATCGTGCCCAAGGCCAGACTACGGCGCAAGGGCGCGGACAAACAGCCACTCGGCGTGTGCGCGCGAGGTTCGCGCCTCATCGATTGTCCAGGCCGCAAAACCGGCATCGGCGAGAAACGGCTCCAGGGTTTGCCGCTCCCAATAGCAGAAGAACCGCGGCGCGCCGATTTTCTCGCTGGACCAGGCTTCCCCTTGGCCCTTTTTCAGACTGAAGGCTAAACGCCCGCCAGCTTTTATGGAGCGGATCAGTTTTTTCAGGATGAACCCGAACTCGTCTCTCTCGAAATGCAGCAGGACGGCATTCGCGAAAATGAGGTCGTAACGCTCGCCTAACTCGTCGGTCAGCACATTGAAGCGCCGGGCGTTGAGCCCCCTGGCCTGCAATTCCGTCACAAAACCGGCGACGGCGTCGGTGCAATCGACCTCGAAGCCCCTCGACGCGATATAGGCGGCGTCGCGTCCGAAGGCGCTCCCCAATTCAAGAATGCGCGCTGTGGCCGGGAGCCCCGAGAGGGCTGCGTCGATCCAGTCTTTCGCCTCGCCGCTTACCGTCTGCGCCGTGCCCTCGATATAGTCGCGCACGCGGCCGCCATATGATTGCAAGGTCTCATCATTCGAACCGCTCATTGCTGATCGCTCTCGGGAGACTCATCGGTCTTCGTGCGGTAAACGGCAACCGGGACCGGCGAGAACAGCCATGTCTTCACCTCGCTTGCGAAGGGCAGCGGCACATGTTTGAAAAGCTCCATCTGCTCGCGCCCCTTCTCACGGCCCGCGTTCTCGAAAATCAGCCAGATCTCGCGCGGCTCGATCCGAAGCGACGCGGCGAGATAGCTCAGGATGATGTCGATATGCCCCGCCGGAAGAGCGTCGGGGAAGAACAGCACGGAGGGCTGCGAAGGGATCAGAAGGCCGTCGCGGTCGCCACGCAGCGCGCGCACGTCGCGGCAGTCGAGCCAGGAGCGCGGGTATTGGGCGAGGTTCATTTCGAGGATCTCGCAGCCTTCCGTGTCGAAGGCGTAGCCCGCCGCATATTCGAAATTGCGCCGCGCGGCGAGAAGCAGCGTGCGGCCATTGCCTGCGCGGAAATCGACGAAGGCGTGGCGCTTCAGATCACGGGGCAGGACGGAAAGCGCCCAATCGAGCACCTTCTTCGGCATCGGGCCGCGATAGACGAATTCCTTTTCGATGCCCTTTTCGCCTTCGCTGATGGCGTAGACTTCGAGCGGCGGCGTCTTGCTGAACAGAAGACGCTCGGTCTGGCGGTCGAAGACATGCCGGTGCACCAGGGCGACAAGCGCGAGACGTCTGCGACTCCAATCCTTGAGACGCATGCGCCGGGACAGTGCCGCACCGAGATCGGCGGCGATGCGCCGACCCGTCCGACCAAAATGCGAGGCCTGCTGCCTTGCGCCTTGCATTCGCTCGGCTGCCGCGATCTGAAAGCCGCGCAAACTTTCCCTCGCGCGACCGAGAAAAGAGCTCCGCGGCTCCAGCGTCACGTCGACGGTGTTGGGCACGGTGAGGGAAAGGGCGCCTTCCGGCGGCAGAATCTCGACGTCGATAATGGGCGGATGCGTCCGAGGCGGCTCACTTTCGACGACCGGTGCCTGTCTGATCTGCTCGCGCGCGCTGTGCAATTCCTCGATCAGCCGCGCATGGATGACATCGGGCGCGGGCAACGGCGCGTCCGGGACATGGGTCGCCGCGCGATCCGTGGGCAGCGCTCCGCTCCGGATCACCTGTTCGAGCGCCTCCGCGAGCGGGTCCGGCTTCGCGGCGGCAGGACCGTTGAAGCTGTAGGCGCCACGGTCAGCCCTCGAAAACTTGCTCAGACGCTGCTTTTCGGAGTCGTCGTCTGTCATGCCGCCCTGCCGCGAGATTGTCCGCGAACGGCTTTCCGCCGCCGCCATAAACGCATGAATGACAGTTTTTTCACGACTTCAGCGATAAAGGCAATTGCCCTAAGCGACGAAATCGACCGAAACCCGAAGCGGCTCTGCGTTGCAGTCCCGGCTGTTGTCATTTTACCGCGCGTCAACCTTTCCATGTCATTATCGGCGAGAGTAACGGTTCTTTCAATTTGTAGAGGAGGCCGCGTATCATGGCGAACTTCGGGCAGAGTCAGAGCCGCGCGCGCGACGGTCTTCTCGCGGCGGCACCGCGTCTTTACAAGTTCGCCCTGGCGGTCACGGCCAATGCCGACCTCGCTCAGGCTCTTCTTCGCGGCGCACTCAAGAGCCTGCAAAATCGAAGGGATTGGCGCGAGGACGATCGCGATCATCTGACGGAAGCCTTCCGCCGCATCTACGCGCTCTGGAACGCGAAGCTTGCCGAAGATCCGAACCTTCAGAAGAAATACGTACCCGACGCCCGCCTCTTCAGCGCGAGCCTGCTGAAAGGATCGCTTGCCGGCAACGCCCATTTTGCAAAATTCATCTCAAGTCTTCCGTCGCAGCAACGCGCGGCTCTTTACCTCGTTTACGGTGAGGCCGCGTCCTATGACGAAGCGGCGGACGCCGTCGGCCTTGAAGTACTCGCTCTGATGAAATGCCTCGCGCGCGGCCATGTCGCGCTCTCGCATTGGCTCGACACGCGTGGCCTCTCGGATGGCCCCCGCGAGCGCGGCCTTGAAATCGATCCGTCGATCATCAGGGAGCGTGCCGCATGACGCAACTCTCGGACGAATTTCTGCTGGCCTATCTCGACGGGCAGCTTGAAAAGACCCAGGCTGCCGAAGTTACACAGCTTTCCTCGGTCAATGCCGAGGTTTCGCGGCGCATCGCCAGGCTGAAGCGGACGCAGGCCCAGCTCATCGAAACGTTCGGCGCCTTTGCGCGCGAGGACGTCTCCGTGCCAAAGGCCGCTCTCCAGACGGGGGAAACCGACGCGCAGGCGCGCCCGCAGCGCGCGGTCCAGCAAGCCGGGGCCAGGCTTTCGGGGAATACATCCAAGGTGACCCACTCGCCGGCGGCGGCGCGGCAGATGGTTTTTGTCGCGGCCGTTTTCCTGGGCGGACTTCTGGGCGGTTACGGAGCAACGCTGCTTGCAGGCGACCCCGCTCCCCTTCCCGCAAAGGACACCGACCGGCCTCTTTCCGCGGTGATCGCGCCGACGGCATGGCCGACAGACATCGCACGCTTTCACAGCTACTTCCCGCGCGAGACGCTGACACCCTATCCGGACGCCATCGCAAATCCGGAACTCATCCGCTTTCAGCTCTCCAAGATAACGGGAAGGGCGCTGACGCCGCCCGATTTCTCCAAGCAGGGCTATACGTTGTATCGCGGCCAGACGTTCAATTACCGTCAGGACCGGATGATGCAGCTCACCTATTCCTCGAAAACAGAGCCGCCGATCACCTTCTACGCCCTCCCCGGCGCAGAGAGCGGCGACAGCGAAGTCGCGGTGCAGACCGTCGGGTCGCTCAAGGGCGTGAGCTGGGTTTTCGATCGCGTGCGGTTCTTCATCACCTCGGACCGGAGCGAGGAAGATCTGAAGGTGCTCGCGGCCATCGCACAGAGCCAGACGCCGAAACGGTAAGTCTCGCTTGGTTTCAAATCGAGACGGTTTAACGCGGACCAAATGTAATGTTGCGCAAAACGCCACGTCCTGCGGCGTTAAGCTGCGCGAACGGTAGCTTCTTTCGCTTTCGTTGCGGGCGGAGTATGAAGGAGGTGTTAACCGGCCACACCTCCAAGAGCTATCCATGTCCTTTCAGAAGCCAGCGTTCGTCCTGACCCTTTCCTGCGCCGATCAATCCGGGATCGTCGCATCCATCGCCGGGATATTGGCCGAGCACGGATGCAACATCACGGATAGCGCGCAGTTTGGCGATGTGAAGTCGAACCGATTTTTCATGCGCGTTTCGTTCTCCGCGCCGGACACGATGGACGAGCCGGCGGCGGAACGCATGCTGAAGCCCGTGGTCGACCGCTTCAAGATGACCACGCGGCTTCATCCCGTGGCCGAACGCATGCGGGTTCTGATCCTCGTTTCGAAATTCGGGCATTGCCTGAACGATCTCCTTTACCGGCACCGCGTCGGCGCGCTCCCCGTCGAAATTCCCGCCATCATATCGAACCATCGCGATTTCTACCGGCTCGCCGCCAGCCACGACATTCCGTTTCACCATCTGCCCATGACGCCCGACACGAAGGAAAAGCAGGAGCACAAGCTCGCCGAAATCATCGACGAGGAGAAGATCGATCTCGTCGTGCTCGCCCGCTACATGCAGGTGTTGTCAGAAGACCTGTGCCGCAAGCTCGAAGGGCGCGCGATCAACATCCATCACTCCTTCCTGCCGAGCTTCAAGGGTGCGAAGCCTTATCATCAGGCGCACATGCGCGGCGTGAAACTGATCGGCGCCACAGCGCATTATGTCACGCCCGCCCTCGACGAGGGGCCGATCATCGAGCAGGAAGTGGCGCGCGTGGATCATTCGATGTCGATCGAGGATCTCGTCAATATGGGCCGCGACGTTGAAAGTCTTGTTCTCTCGCGCGCAGTAAAGTGGCATGTGGAACACCGTATTCTGGTCAACGGCAATCGGACCGTCGTTTTCCGTTAAGAAACGGCAAGAATAGAGCGCGCCAAGGCCGGTTTTTTGCCTTTGCGTGGCTTCCCCTTGCCATCGAGGGACGCCTTAAGGCGCAGGCAGCAAATGAAATTGTCTACGTTTTTAGTTGTTAAGTCTGAATAGATTTTTCGTTCCCGCACGAGGCTAACAACTATTATATTCAGTCAATCGCATTGTGAATGGTGATGCAATGAAAAAGATTGATAGCCTTATTGTCGAAATCCAGTCAGTAATCGAAAAACTATCTGGGATAAATGCTCGCCTACACGAAATAAAAGAAGAAAATGAAGCAATAGAAAGGGCGCGAGACAGGCTGCGCAGCCAGAAAAATATCAAAAAAAATACAAACGGTGTCTGACCCGCACAATGATCTATATTCAGGGCACTCCCCGAAGCGCCATTCAAACATCTGATAGATCTATGCTGCGTAAACTGACCTCTCCGCCAGAACGCCAAAGGTTCCTTGGGCGTACCAAGGGCCTTGGCGAGAGGCATTTTTAGCTTGTAACACCCGCGCCGAACCTGCTCTGTGTGAACCTCGAACGCGCGGCCCGAGACGCGCGATTGGTCACGAGGTCCGCTCCCATGAATGCCCTCAGCCGCTACGCGCTTCAAAGCGTCGGTATCGCTGCGCTTGTTCTTGCGCTGAAGGGGCTTGCGGCTGCGGTAACGGGGTCGGTCGCTCTCTGGTCGGATGCGCTTGAAAGCATCATCAACGTCGTTGTGGCCGCCGTCGCCTATTTCGCGCTGCGGCTCAGCGCCAAGGGACCGGACGCCAATCATCAATTCGGTCATTACAAGGTGGAATATTTCTCCGCCGTATTTGAAGGCGCGCTCATCGTTGTGGCCGCGTTCGCGATCTTCCGCGAAGCGACCGCGAGCTTCCTTGATCCGAAGCCGCTCGACGCGCCGATTCTCGGTCTTGCGATCAACGGCGCTGCCACCGTCATCAACGCGGGCTGGGGTTGGCATCTGTCTCGTATCGGGCAGCGCGAACGCTCGCCCGCGCTTTATGCCGATGGCCAGCACGTTCTAGCCGACGTCGTTTCATCGATCGGCGTCATCCTCGGGCTCATTGCGGCCGTTCTCACCGGCTGGCTATGGCTTGACGCGGTCATCGCGGCCTGCGTCGGCGGCTGGATCCTCATTTCCGGGTGGCGGCTTGTAAAGGAGAGCGTCGGCGGGTTGATGGATGCGGCCGCCGATCCCGACACGCTCGCCGCCATCAAGGCCATCATTGGCGCGGAAGCGAACGGCGCGCTTGAAGCGCACGACCTGCGCACGCGCGCCGCCGGCCCCGTCACCTTCATCGAGTTTCATCTCGTGGTGCCCGCCGGCATGACCGTGAGCGCCGCGCACGATATTTGCGACCGCATCGAGAATGCGCTGATGAGCGAAGTTCCAGGCGCTCGCGTCACGATCCACGTTGAGCCCGAGAACAAGGCAAAGCACGCGGGCGTAAGGATGCGCTCGTCGCACGCGTAACGCCGGGTGAGCCGAGAGCGCGCGCTCGCCTCGCTGTCATGCTTCGGCGCGCCTTTTCTGTGCGCGCTCGTAAGCGGCAGCCAGAGCGCGCGCGCGGACTACGCCGTCCGGCAGCGCGAAGCGATATTGTGCCGATAATTCGAGCAGGAAAAGAGCGTCCGGCGGAAAGTTCAATTCGTCCATGAGATCGTGCCAGGGAAGCCTTCCCCAGCCGAGCGGCAAATGCAGGTCGCCGAGGCCATAGGCGACGCGCTCCGACGGCACGAAAATGGCCATGTCGGCGGGATCGGCAAAGCAATCGTGCAGATGGAGATGCGCCGAAATGGCGGCCAGAGCCTTCGCTTCGGCCCGGAAGTCCGCCCCCTCCGCCGCGCAGGCAAGCGCTGCGTGAGCGAAATCGAGGCAGCCGGTAACATTCGGATGGGCGATGGCAGCGATCTCACGCGCTATTTGCGACGGCAGCGGCGCGATCCGCCCTCTGTCGGGCACATAGATGTTTTCAATGGCAAGGCTCATGCCGCCCCGCTCGGCAACATCGGCAAGTGCCCGGAACGCGTCGCGCTGGCGGGCGTAGGCCGCCTCGATCCGGCCTTCGTCGGCGCGCGCGATGTGCCCGGTGTGCAGGACGATGCGGAAGACGCCAAGCTCGGAAGCGGCTGCTATGGCCGCTTCCGCCACGATGCGGTGACGCGCGAGGAGATCGGAAGCGTCCATCATGTTGACGCCGACGGGACCGTGCGCCGTGAATGCAAACGGCCTCGTCCCGATCGCCAGCGCCAGTCGCTTCATCTGGTCGGGCAGCACCCGGCCGCCCGCGATGATATCGAGCGCGAACAGCGGCAGTTCCACGACGTCCACGCCCAGCTCTTCGGCGAGATCGAGATTGCGCCGGAGCGCCTCGAAATCGGGGTCTTCGCATGCCGCGCTCGCAAACCCTATCCCGCCTGAGATTGCCACCGCGCGCCCTCCCGTTTTCCGAATCCGGGAAACGATAGCACAGCGGCGGAGCATGTTCAGGCGTTCGCGCGGCCAGCCTTGTATACTTCAATCATGTCTTGCATCTCGCGCACGCTGTCGTCGAGCGCATACCAGTAACGCGGCGGCAGTTCGAGGTTGAAGATGACGTCGGGGCGGAAGGTGAAGCGCTGCATCATCTCCGCCCACGGAAGCTTGCCCCAGCCGATGGGCGCATGCAGGTCGCCGAGGCCGTAGGCGAGCCGTTCCGCATCCGCGTAGGTGGCGAGCTGCGTCGGATCGCCGAACGAATCATGTACATGAAGGTGGATGGCCATGCGCGCGAGCGCCTCGGCCTCCGCCAGAAAGTCCGCTCGCTGCGACGCGCAGGTAATGGCACCGTGCGAGAAATCGAGGCACGCGAAGACGTTTGAATGCCCGATGGCCTCGATTTCGTGGGCAAGGCGCGAGGGAAGCGCGGTCACCTCGGCTTCGCTCTTCGGGAAGATGTTTTCGATGGCGATGATGATGCCGTGCGCGGCGGCGATGTCGCCAAGCCTCGCGATATAGTCCCGCTGGTTGCTGTAGGCCGCTTCTATGGTTCGCGTATCGCTCTCCCTCATGACGCCGGTATGGAAGACGACATGCACCGCGCCGATTTCGGCAGCGGCCTCGACACTCGCCCGCGCCACCTCGAAGTGACGCTCCGAAAGCTCGCGCTGCATGAAGTTGACCGCAATGGGGCCATGCGCGGTGTAGCCAAGCGCGCGCGGGCGCAGCGCCTCCTTCAGGCGGCGCAGCTGGCTAGGGATGATGCGTCCGCCGGCGATCAGGTCCATCGCGAAGATCGGGATTTCGACGAAGTCGACGCCGAGTTCCTCGGCCTGACTCAGATTGCGCCGCAAGTTTTCGAAATGATAATCCTCTCGAACCGCGCTCGAGAAACCGGCTCCACGAACAGCCACCATTTTTTCACCTCTTGCTTTTGGCGCACAAGGCTAGGCTGCGCCTGCGAAGCGATGATGACATGGCGATGGGGCGGAGCGGTGACGCAACCTGCACGCAGGCAGGCGCGAACCCGAGCGCGCCGCCCACGAAGCCCGGGCATAAAAAGCCCGTGCATGAAAAGGCCGGGCAAAACCCGGCCTTTGGCATCTCTGGCGCTATTTCAGGCTTGCACAGAAACGCTGAATGCGGCGGCCCGCTTCCTCAAGCTCCTTCGCGGACGTCGCATAGGAGATGCGGAAATACGGCGACAGCCCGAACGCCGCGCCGTGGACGACCGCCACGCCTTCGTCTTCGAGCAGCGCTGTCACCACGTCCTCGTCGTTCTCCAGCACCTTGCCGCCGGGCGTCTTCTTGCCGATGAGGCCCGCGCAGGATGGATAGACATAGAACGCGCCTTCGGGCGTCGGGCAATCGATGCCTTCCGCGTCGTTCAGCATCGACACGATGAGGTCGCGCCGCTGCTTGAAGCTCTCCGCGCGCGCGGGCAGGAAATCCTGCGTGCCGTTCAGCGCCTCGACGCTCGCCCATTGCGAAATGCTCGTCGGGTTCGACGTCGTCTGCGACTGGAGCGTCGTCATCGCCTTGATGAGCGCTTCCGGTCCGCCGCAGTAGCCGATACGCCAGCCTGTCATCGCATACGCCTTCGAAACGCCGTTCACGGTGAGCGTGCGATCGTAGAGCGCAGGCTCGATCTCGGCGGGCGTCGTGAACTTGAAGCCGTCATAAACGAGGTGTTCGTACATGTCGTCCGACAGCACCCAAACATGCGGATGGCGCAGCAGCACGTCGGTCAGCGCCTTGAGCTCGTCGCGCGTGTAGGCCGCGCCCGTCGGGTTCGACGGGTGGTTGAAGATAAGCCACTTCGTCTTCGGCGTGATGGCGGCTTCGAGCGTCTCTGGCGACAGCTTGAACTTCGTGCCGATACCCGCTTCCGCGAATACGCAGGTGCCGCCCGCAAGCAGCACGATATCGGGATACGACACCCAGTATGGCGCCGGGATCACCACCTCGTCGCCGGGGTTCAGCGTCGCCATCATGGCGTTGAAGATGACCTTCTTGCCGCCGGGCGCCACCATGATCTGGCTTGGCTTGTAGTCGAGGTTGTTCTCGCGCTTGAACTTCGCCGCGATCGCCTGCTTCAGTTCGGGGATGCCGTCGACGTTCGTGTACTTCGTCTTGCCTTCGCGGATGGCCTTGATGGCGGCTTCCTTGATGTTGTCCGGCGTGTCGAAATCGGGCTCGCCCGCGCCGAGGCTTATCACGTCCTTGCCCGCCGCTTTCAGCTCGCGCGCCTTGGACGAGACGGCGATGGTGGGCGAGGGCTTAACGCGAGCGAGCGCGTCGGACAGGAAGGCCATTGTCTTTCTCCAGAGATGCGGGAATGCGCACGCAAACTATGCCTGTCGGGCAAGACGCGCAAGAGCGGTTTCCTTTGCCAAGCACGGCTCGTTACTTAGGCGGACAGCACCGGCCGCGCCGCGCGAGATGGAACACAATTTTCTGATGCAGGCCGCTCTTCTTTCCCTTTACATCGGAAAAGTTCGATGACACCCTGAACGTATGAGCAATGCAACGAAAGGAGGTGATCCGATGTCGAGTGGGATTTCAGCGCTGGAGCAGCAGCTTGTGCGTGTCCCGGCGTCGTTGGAGCAGCCTCCTGCGAATGCCTGATGCGCCGTAGCGTTGCGCCATTGGATGGCGCAACGGGCTGTGTGACAGCCTGTCTCACGAAGCCGCGGGAAGCGACACCCGCGGCTTTTTCTTTGTCCGCCGATAGTCCGTCCTCACATCGGTTTCAGCGCTTTTTATCAGTCCGCGGCTTTCTCGTCCGCCGTCAGCAGAAACACGGCCTGCTGCGCGACGATGTTGTGAAGAAAGGGCGGCACGCGGCTGCCGAGCGGGCGCCCGTGCGGCGAGAGCGCGAAGGAGCGCTCGATCTTCGCGCCCACGACAACGCAAAGCTCGCGGAAATCGGCGATGGTGCAGAAATGAATGTTCTGCGTCTGATACCATGGCTCCGGCAGGTTCCACGTCATGGGCATGCGCCCCTTGAACAGGATCTGTGAGCGAATGCGCCAGTGTCCGAAATTCGGGAACGAGACGATGACATGGCGTGCGATGCGCAGCAATTCCTGTAGAACCTCCTTCGGGCGCGTCGTGGCCTGAAGCGTCTGCGACAGGATCGCGTAATCGAACGCCCAATCGGGATAGTTCACGAGGTCGTGGTCTGCGTCGCCCTGAATCACGGACAAACCTTTTGCGACGCAGAAATTCACACCGGACTGCGAAAGCTCGATGCCGCGCCCGTCGACCTTCTTCTTTTCTTCGAGAAGCTTCAAAAGCTCGCCCGTGCCGCAGCCGACATCGAGCACGCGCGCGCCATCCTCGACCATTCCCGCGATCAGCAGAAGGTCTATGCGGTGCTGCGCCGTCTGCGCCGACGCAAAAGTCGCGCGGTCCTGATAGGCCGTCATCAGATTCCCTCCCCGGAGATCCCCTCCTCCGCCGCCGTCAGCCCGCGCTTCGCGCCAGCCGACTCGAGGAAGCCGCGGACAGTGTCGAACAGCTCGGGCTCGTGCAGGAGGAACGCGTCATGGCCCTTGTCGGTGTCGATCTCCACGAAGCTGACATTGGCCGCGACCGCATTCAGCGCCTGCACGATGGCGCGGCTTTCGCGAGTCGGATAGAGCCAATCGCTCGTGAACGACACGAGGCAGAAGCGCGCCTTCGTCCCGGTGAAGCTGTTCGCGAGGACTCCCCCGAAATCCGCGGCGAGGTCGAAATAATCCATCGCGCGCGTGATGTAGAGGTAGCTGTTGGCGTCGAAGCGATCCACGAAGCTGATGCCCTGATGGCGGAGATAGCTTTCCACCTGAAAATCGGCGTCGAAACCGAAGGTGATCTTCTGCCGGTTCTGAAGGTTGCGGCCGAACTTCCGGTGCAGCGCTTCATCGGAGAGGTAGGTGATATGCGCGGCCATCCGTGCCACCGCAAGCCCCTTCGCAGGAGTTGTGCCTTCCTCAAGATAGCGCCCGGCGCGCCATTCCGGATCGGCCATGACGGCCTGGCGGCCGACCTCGTTGAACGCGATGTTCTGCGAGGATTGGCGCGCGGCGGTCGCGATCGGCATTGCGGAAAAGACCCGGTCGCCGTAGCTCGCGCACCATTCGAGCGCCTGCATGCCGCCCATCGAGCCGCCGATCACGCAGAAAAGGTCCGGGATTTCCAGATGGTCGATAAGCCGCGATTGCGCGCGAACCATGTCGTCGATGGTGATGACGGGAAAATCCAGTCCCCACGTTTTGCCGGTCGCCGGGTTGATCGATGCCGGCCCCGTCGATCCCATGCATCCGCCGATGACGTTCGAGCAGATGACGAAATAGCGCTTCGTGTCCACAGGCTTGCCGGGACCGACGAGCGTCTCCCACCAGCCGGGCTTTCCCGTGATCGGGTGCCGGTCGGCGACATGCTGGTCGCCCGTCAGCGCGTGGCAGACGAGAACCGCGTTCGTCTTGTCCGCGTTAAGTTCGCCATAGGTCTGGTACGCAATCTGAAAGGTTTCGAGCGAGCGCCCGCAATCGAGCGGCAAAGGCTCGCTGCTCTGGAATAGCTGGCACGCTAACGGTATCGTCCGGTACTCGCTGCCGGTAACAAGCAACCTGCTCATTGGCGAAACGGCCCCAACCCTCTCGACGGACGGCCGACCGTGTTAACGCGCGGGGACCGGGGCGAGCCACGGCCTTTTAGCGAGTTTTTTAACGTGGCTGCAAGCCGGCCGGCCAAATCACCACGATCCACCAATAAAGGACGCCGGACGGCCTACGTCAAGAGCAGCCTAGTCAGCGCCCCGGCCGCCCGGCAGAGAATAAGGCGATCACCCGACTTGCGTCTCGAGATCGTCCTGCGTCTGGTCGCTTCTGTCTTCAAGCCCCTTGCGATGGTGAAGGACCGTGAGAACCTCCAGCACGACGACGGCGAATTCATTGAATTGCCAGCCTCGCCGCTCGGAATCGAGCCAGAGATGTTCGATCTTCTTCTCCATCGACGTCGTGAATTTAGGCCTTGGGGGAGAGGGCACTAGTTCAATCTTCTTTTCCATCGGCGGCGCGAGCCTATTATTGATATTGGCTATCAGGCTTCTCTCTGTACGCATTACGTCCACCCCTACCCTTTATGAGTTTGATCGCGCTATTCGCCGGTTTGAATAAGGCAAGCAACTCGTCTTCTTTTTTAGAACTCGGCGATTCTGCCGTCAGACTTCAAGGCTTCACAATCATTTATAACCAGGTGATGTGGTAAGAAGCACGCCCCTCCCAAAGTAGGAGCGAGGCGTTTTTCTCCCCAAATCCCGAACGCATTCGCAAGCTGTTGCGTCTGCGAGGGTTTCCACACAAGCACCGCTGAAGACAAAGGTCTGTGACAAAAGCCAATGCTATGCGCCTTTCGGGGGGATCGCGTTTTGCTTGCCATTGACGTATACGTAAACTACTTAACGCGTACAGGAGCGCGACGGCCGGCGTCTAGCGGCGGACCAGCGCTGAAAACGACCGAGGGAGGGAATACGATGACCAGCTACAAGGCGCCGCTCGACGATTACCGGTTCATCCTCACCGAGCTTTGGGACGCGCGCGAACTATCGGCGATGCCCGGATTCGAGGATGCGACGCCGGACGTCATCGCCAGCGTGCTCGATGAAGCGGCGAAATTCTGCGAGGAAATCCTTCATCCGCTGAACCAGAGCGGTGACGCGGAAGGCTGCGCCTTCGAGAACGGCACCGTGCGCACGCCGAAGGGCTTCAAGGAAGCCTATGAAAAATATGTCGAAGGCGGCTGGCCGTCGATGACCGCGTCGCCCGAACACGGCGGCCAGGGGCTGCCGCACACGGTCGGCTTCGCCATCGAGGAATTCATCTGCTCCGCGAACCTCGCCTTCGGTCCCTATCCCGGGTTGACCGCCGGCGCCTATTCGGCCCTCGCGGCTCATGCGTCCGAAGACCTCAAGGCGCGCTATCTGCCGAAGATGGTGTCGGGCGAATGGTCCGGGACGATGTGCCTCACCGAGCCGCATTGCGGAACCGATCTCGGCCTCATCAGGACACGCGCCATCCCTTGCGAAGATGGCTCATTCCGCATCACAGGCACGAAGATCTTCATTACCTCGGGCGAGCACGATCTCACGAACAACATCATCCACCTTGTCCTCGCGAAGCTGCCCGATGCGCCCGGGGGGTCCAAGGGCATCTCGCTGTTCGTCGTACCGAAATTCCTGCCGAACGAAGCAGGCGAACCAGGGGAACGCAATGCCGTTTCCTGTGGTGCGGTCGAGCACAAGATGGGCATCAAGGCCTCCGCGACCTGCGTGATGAATTTCGACGGCGCAGTGGGTTGGCTCGTGGCACAGCCCAATCAGGGCATGCGCGCTATGTTCACGATGATGAACGCGGCCCGCCTCGGCGTCGGCATTCAGGGCCTCGGCATCGCCGAAATCGCCCGCCAGAACGCGGTGATCTACACGAAGGAGCGCCTTCAGGGCCGTTCGCTCACCGGCGCCAAGGCACCGGAGAGGCCCGCCGATCCTCTGATCGTGCACCCGGACGTACGCAAGAATCTCCTCGAAGCGAAGGCATTCACCGAGGGCGCGCGCGCCCTCGCGGTGCTGATCGGCCTCGGCATCGACCGGGCGGCGCATCACGCTGACGCCGCCGTGCGCCAGCAGTCGAACGATCTCGTCGCGCTGCTGACGCCCGTCATCAAGGCCTATTTCACCGACATGTCGGTGGAAACAGCGATCAAGATGCAGCAGATGTTCGGCGGCCACGGCTACATCCGCGAGCATGGCATGGAGCAGTTCGTCCGCGATGCGCGCATCACCATGCTTTACGAGGGCGCAAATGGCGTGCAGGCGCTCGATCTCGTCGGGCGCAAGCTGCCGCAGAACGGCGGCGCGGCGGTGCGCGCTTTCTTCGCCATGATTCAGGCCGAGATCGAGGAAACGCTCACCGATCACGACATCGCCGATATCGCGGCCGCGCTCGAAGAGGCCTTCGCGAAGCTCCAGCAGGCGACCGCCTGGCTCGCGCAGCACGCCTTCGCCAACCCCGACGAGGCGGGCGGAGCCGCGACCGACTATCTGCGCATCTTCGCGCTCGTCACCATCGGCTGGATCTGGCTGAAGACGGCACGCGTGGCGCAGGCGAAGTTGAAAGAAGGCGGCGAGGCCGCGCCCGAAATCTATGACGGCAAGCTCAAGACCGCGCGTTTCTTCGCGGCGAAGGTGCTGCCCGAGGTGGAAGGCCGCTTCCGCATCCTGACCGGTGGCTGCAAGCCCATGATGGATATGGCCGACGAGCAGTTCTGACGGGCGACAAGGCATCATTCGGCGGCGGGCGGAAGGCCCGCCGCAGCTGCGCCGGAAGCCTGCCGTCACCGCTCAGGCATCTCAGGCGTCTACTCGCACCGCCTGTAGGGAAGCGCCTCGCTCAGCGCCTCTTGCTCGTGCGCCACGGCTTCGCGTTCCTGTTCGAGAAAACGCTTGGCGGCCCGGGCCAGACCGGGGTTCGCGAAGTAATGCAGACTGTAGGTCGTTTCCGGCGCATAGCCCCGCGCGAGCTTGTGCTCGCCTTGCGCGCCCGCTTCCACATGCGCAAGCTTGCGAGCGATGGCGAAGTCGATGGCTTGATAATAACAGGCCTCGAAATGCAAAAATGCATGGCTTTCGAGGCATCCCCAATAGCGGCCATAGAGCGTGTCGCCGCCGATGAAATTCAGCGCGCCCGCGATCGGCTCACCGTGGCGCATCGCCATGACAAGGAGGATGCGGTCGGCCATTGCCTCGCCGATGAGGCTGAAGAAGGCGCGCGTCAGATAGGGGCGCCCCCATTTGCGATTGCCGGTATCCATGTAGAAAGCGAAGAACGCATCCCAATGCGCCTCCTCGATGGCGCTTCCGGTGAGCCATTCAAACGCGATCCCGCTCGCGCGGGCCTGCTCGCGCTCCTTGCGCACGGCCTTTCGCTTTCGAGAGGCGAGCGACGCGAGGAAGTCGTCGAAGCTCGTATAGTCGCGATTGTGCCAGTGATATTGCGTGTCGGTGCGCTGCAACAGACCGAGCCCGCCGAGCGACGCCCACTCGTCCCTCGATGCAAAGGTGACGTGCCAGGACGACGCATCGCTCGCCTTCACCAGCTCGACGGCGGCGGACGAGAGGAGCGCGCGAGCCTGCTCCGCATCGACGCCAGGCCGCACCAGAAGCCGCCGTCCCGTGACCGGCGTGAACGGCACAGCCGTCTGAAGCTTCGGATAATAGCGGCCGCCCGCGCGCTCGTAAGCCTCCGCAAAGGGGTAATCGAAGACGAATTCACCATAGGAATGCGATTTTGCGTAGCACGGCATCACCGCCGCCAACTCACCCCTCTCGTCCGTCAGCGCGAGATGGCGGGGAGCCCAACCCTTCTCCGCGGTGGCCGAGCCGCTTTCTTCGAGCGCCGACAGAAAGGCGTGCGCGATAAACGGATTGAATGGAAGGCCCTGCGGGTTGGCACATGCGTCCCACGCCGCTGCCGGGATATCGCGAATGCGGTCATAGACGCTGACGCTCCAGGCGCCGGGTTCAGCGGTCAAATTACGGCTCCCGCCTGTCTTTTCTGCGTGCCAGCCAGTGATACTTACGCGGCGTTCGCGCGCTTCAGCCTCCGGCGCGCAGCGGACGAAGGAATGCGCAACGCATCGCGGTATTTTGCCACCGTACGGCGCGCGATGTCGATGCCGTCGGCCTTGAGCATGGTCACGATCCGGTCATCGGAGAGGATCTCCTCGGGCGACTCGTTCAGGATGAGTTCCTTGATGCGGTCGCGAACCGCTTCCGAGGAATGAGCCTCGCTCGACGCGCTCGCCGAGGCGATGGCCGACGTGAAGAAATACTTCATCTCGAAGATGCCGCGCGGCGTCTGGATCGCCTTGTTGGATGTGACGCGGCTCACGGTCGATTCGTGCATGCCGATCTTCGCCGCGATCTGGCGCAGGTTGAGCGGCTTCAGATGCCGCACGCCGTGATCGAAGAATGCAGACTGCTCCTCGACCATCGCCGTGGCGACCTTGAGGATGGTCGAAAGCCTTTGTTCGAGGCTCTTTACGAGCCAGTTCGCGGAAGAGAGACGGTCTGAGAGGTAGTTGCGCTCGCTATCGGACCGACATCGGTTCTTGAGGCTTGCATAATAGGCACGGTCGACGGCGAGCGACGGCGCCGCCGACGGGTTCAGTTCGGCCCGCCATTCGCCATCGGGGCCGCGCCGCACGATGACGTCCGGCACCAGGGTCTCGATCTCGGCATGCTCGAAAGCCGCGCCGGGCTTGGGATTCAGCGCGCGCAGCTCCTGCAGCATCTCACGCAGGTCGTCCGCGTCGACGCCGCAGACGCGCCTGAGCTTCTGCATGTCGCAGGCGGCGATGAGATCGAGATTAGCGAGAAGCCGCTCCATGTAGGGATCGCAGCGATCCTTCTCGCGGAGCTGGATGGCGAGGCACTCCGCGAGATCGCGCGCGCACACGCCAACCGGATCGAAGGTTTGCAGCACACCCAGCACCCGCTCGATATCATCGAGCGGCAGCGACAGAAGCTCGGCCGCGTCTTCGAGCGGAGAGCGGATATAGCCGTCTGCATCGACAAGGTCGATGAGGTAGCGGGCGATGAACCGATCCTGCGGGTCAGGAAATGCGAGTTGGGCCTGTTCATTCAGATGATCGGTGAGCGACTCCGCCTGGGAGAGCGTGGCGAAGGGATCGTAATCCTCGCTCGGAGAACCGGTCTTCCCGCTGGTCGAAAGCCATTCCGCCTCCGGTGAAGCGGCGGACGGGGCACCCTCATAGGCGCGATCGCCGGGGGTTTCCGGCTCCCAGTCGGTTTCGGCCACGGCTTCGACGGCGGGGGCGGCATCGCGCGCATCGAAGGCCGGAACATCCGCATCCGAGCCGGACGCGGCATCACCGTTCGGCGGCGGCGCTTCTCCATCCGCGCGCTCCTCGGCGGCGAGCAGAGGATTATCGCGGATCTCGTTTTCGATATAGGATTGTAGTTCGATGGCTGAGAATTGCAGAAGCTTGATCGCCTGCCGAAGCTGAGGCGTTATAACAATTTTCTGGGTTTGCCGTTGCTCAAGCCTTAGTTGGAGCACATCACCACCAATGCGTAAGCGAGACCCTTTCAGCCGCTACCGCGAAAACATGTCGCCCAGATAAACGCGTCGGACATCCTCGTTGGCGACCACCTCGGCGGGCGTGCCCTCCGTGAGAACACGACCGTCATAGATGATATATGCACGGTCAATTAAGTCCAGAGTTTCGCGCACATTGTGATCGGTGATGAGGACGCCGATGCCGCGATCGGTCAGGTGCGTCACGAGTTGGCGGATATCGCCGATCGCGATGGGGTCGATACCCGCGAACGGCTCGTCTAGAAGAACGTAGGACGGATTGCTCGCAAGCGCACGCGCGATCTCGCACCGACGCCGCTCGCCGCCCGACAGCGCGATGGACGGCGACTTTCTCAGACGGCCGATCTTGAACTCGTCGAGGAGTTCGTCGAGCCGCCTCTTGCGCTCTTTCCGGTTCGGCTCGGAAACTTCCAGCACCGCCATGATGTTGTCTTCGACCGACAGCCCACGGAAGATGGATGCCTCCTGCGGCAGGTAGGCGATGCCGAGCCTTGCGCGGCGATACATGGAAAGCGCGGTCACGTCGTAACCGTCAATATGCACGTTTCCTTCGTCCGGCTTGATCAGCCCCGTGATCATGTAGAACACGGTGGTCTTGCCCGCGCCATTCGGGCCGAGAAGGCCGACGGATTCGCCGCGCTTCAGGTTGACGCTGACGCCCTTCACCACCATGCGCTTCTTGAAGCTTTTCTTTACGCCGTTCACGACGAGTTGCTCGCGAACCTGCGGTATGGGACGGCGCTCGCGGAGCACCAGAGGGCCCTCATTCCAGCCGGACTCCGCCTGCGGACGCTGTCCCATTCTCGGAAATGGCTGATCCTTGTCGAGAACGACCATGAAAATCTCACGCCTTGGCTTCGGTTGCGGTCACGTTACTGGCTTTGCGGCTGCCAGCCGGATCTCGGCTGTGGCTGCGGTTCCACGGGGGCTGCATCCTTTTTCTTCTTGCCGCCGAGCGGTGAATCGGCCGGAAGGACGCTTTTCGCCGCCCCCTGATCGAAAACGGCCTGAACGCGGCCCTTTTCCGGAATGACCGTCGCACGGCCGGTTTCAAGGTCGATGCTGAGTTGCTTGCCCTTCACGACGTTGGCTTTCTGGGTGAGGATCACTTCCTTGCCGGTCATGGTGATCTTCTGGCCCTTGACGTCGTAGAGCGCCTCGTCGCCCGTGACCTCCTGCTCGTCCTTCTTGTTCGTGACGACGACATGGCCGCCGAGCGCGCGAATGTAGCGGATCTGGCCGCTGGAAATCGGGTCGGCGGCGGCCCCGTCCGTCGTTTTGGGAGCTTTTCCGGGCGAGTCGCCCGGCGCGGCGGACACTTTCTGTGCCTTGCCGCTCGCGGCGTCTGCGGCCTGGCGTTCATAGGTGACTTCGAGGCGAGGCGCTTTCAGATTGTAATCGCCCTGGTTCGCCGAAACATTGCCGATGAAGATCGCAACGTGACGCTTGTCGTCCACCTCAAGGCGGTCCGATTCTATGTCGATCGGCTTTTTCGCATTGTCACCCGAACCGATCCCGCGGAAACCCGAGCCGGGAGTCTGGGCGTGAGACGGCGGGGAAAGGACCGCCGCCGCCATCAGGATTGCGAACGCAAGGAGCGCCTTCTTCGCGATCATCGATTGAGCTCTCCTTCGCTTGCCATTCCGTTCGTCGCGTCATCTGGCGAACCGATTGCGGGAGCCGCCGACCATGCGCCGCCATCGGGTTGCGGCTGAGGCGACGTTTTCGGCTGAGCCTCGCCCGCCGCCGGTTCCTGCCGCTCGACATGCGTGCGGACGTTGCCTTCGAAGATTGCGCGGCTTTCGCCCCAGTACAGCGTCACACCATCTGCATGAATCGTGCTCTCATGAAGGCGAACGACAACGGGCGTATTCGAGATCGCCTTCTGCTCCTTCATGAAGGCAGTCGCGGTCTGGAACTCGGCCACAAGGCCCGGCTCGCGCCGGATCGTGACACCATTGTTGAACGTGATCAGATCGGCCTTGCTGTTGTGGGTGCCGTCAGGTGCGGTGAGCGTCGTCACCTTGCCGTCCTGCCCCGTCATGCGGCCGCGCACATTCACGAGATACATTTCATCCGCCTTCACCGACGCCTGCGTCGCCGTGTCGGCTGTGAAATCGTAGGATTCGTTCTTCTCGTTCACGCCGCGCACGTGGGGCTCGATCATCTTGAGAGCGCCCTTTTCAAGCTCGATGGCGCGAACGCTGGCCGTGCCGCGTCCCTTGTCGACCGAAACGCGCAGGAAAGACGGCAGCGCATAAAGGCTGAGAATGCCCATCGCCATCAGCGGCAGCGCGATCCTCAGGACCCGCACGCGTTGCGAATGTCGCCGCGCGAGCCGGAATTCGCGGTCGCGGTCGACACCGCGTCCCGCTCCCCGCGCCATGCCGGGACTGCGGCCGAGGGGAGACGTGGTTGCAACCGCCATCGTTCACCCCCCGCTGCGTCGAGCAAGAAAGCGCTGCAGCCAGATGTCAGGCCGTGTCGCGTTTCCGAACGGAAAACCGGCTCCCGCTTTTCCCGCAATTGCTCTAGTGATTGAAGACATCCGCGTCGTCATGCCAGCCTTTCAGGTCGAGTTCGGCGCGGTAAGGCAGGAAGCCGAAACAGGCCGCCGCCAGCTCGGATCGCCCTTCCCGGACAAGCAGCGCATCGAGCTTTTCCTTCAGGGCGTGCAGGTGAAGCACGTCGGATGCCGCATAGCTGAGTTGCTCCGGCGTGAGTTTCGCCTGCCCCCAGTCGGAAGTCTGCTGCTGCTTCGACAGCTCCACGCCGAGAAGTTCCCGGCAGAGATCCTTCAGCCCATGACGCTCGGTGAAGGTACGCACGAGCTTCGCCGCGATCTTGGTGCAATAGACGGGACTCGTCTGCACGCCGAGATAATGCTGCATCACCGCGACGTCGAAGCGTCCGAAATGGAAGATCTTGAGAACCGCGGGGTTGGTGAGCAGCGCCTTCAGATTGGGCGCGTCGTAGCGACCCTTCTCGAACTGCACGAGATGCGCGTTTCCGTCGCCAGCCGAGAGTTGAACGACGCAAAGCCGGTCGCGGTGCGGCTTGAGGCCCAGCGTTTCCGTATCGATGGCGACGGAGGCGCCAAAGTCGATATCCGGAGGCAGATCGTTCAGATGCACGGTGATTGTCATGGTCTGGGCATTTCTTGAGGCACGAGCGGAAAACGGGAGGAGGGAGCCACAAACGCAAAGTCCACGCAAGACATAGTTTTTCGCAAATTTGGGTTCGCACTGAAACCGTCTTTCGAGACGTAACGGTTATAGATGACCTGTTACACCTTCGCCTTTCTAGCCTTTTTCTGAAAAGAGAGCCGTTCATGATTGCCCTTGCCCCGCTCAAGACGGCTCTGCCGGCCGCGCTCTTTTTCTTATCGGCCGTCGGCGCAAGCCAAGCCGCACCCGATGACGGCCTCATCGAACGAGGCAAGTATCTGGCCACCATCGGCGACTGCGCCGCCTGTCATACCAGGCAGGGCGGCGAACCGTTCGCGGGCGGTCTCCAGATCCAGACGCCGTTCGGAAGCGTCACCACCCCGAACATCACGCCCGACAAGCGCACGGGCATCGGCGAATGGACCGAAGACGAGTTTTACCGGGCATTGCACGAGGGGATCGGCAAGCACGGACAGTATCTCTATCCGGTCTTCCCCTTCACGTCGTTCACCAAGGTCAGGCGCGATGACGTGAACGCCATCCGGGCCTATCTGATGTCGTTGAAGCCGGTGCATGCGCCGCGCGAAGCCAACAGCCTGGCCTTTCCCTTCGATATTCGTGAAACGCTGTCGGTGTGGCGCGGACTCTTCTTCGTACCCGGCGTGTTCGAGCCCGACCCGACCAAGAGCGAGCAGGTCAATTGGGGTGCCTATCTGGTCGAAGGGCTCGGCCATTGCGGCCAGTGTCACACGCAACGCAATCTGATGGGCGCGACCATACCGGGTGACGCGCTTCAGGGCGCGGCCGTGCAGGGTTGGTTCGCGCCGAACATCACCGCCGACATGACGCGTGGTATCGGCTCGTGGAGCGAACAGCAACTCGTCTCCTATCTGGCGTCGGGCGTGGCACCGATGCGCAGCATCGCCGAGGGGCCGATGGCGACCGTGGTTCACGACAGCCTTTCGAAGCTCAAGATCGAGGATCTTCGCGCAATCGCGGCCTATCTGAAGCAGACGCCCCCGCGCGCGGACGTCGCGGGAGGCTCGGTTGTGCCTGTTCCGGCGGGCGCAGCGGGCGTCTATGTCAGCAATTGCGCGTCGTGCCATGGGCTTGACGGCGAAGGCTTCAGAGACCGGATTCCGCCGTTGTCGAAGAACGGCACCGTGAATGCCGAACAGCCGCAGGACATCATCAAGGCGGTCCTTGCCGGTCTCCCGGCTACGCAACAATATGGTCCGATGCCCTCCTTCGCGGCCTATCTGAGCGACGGAGACATCGCGGCGGTGGCGAATTACGTCCGGTCGCGCTGGGGCAACAACGCTCCGACCGACGCCGACGGCTTCCTCGTGCGCGAGATCAGGCAGTCGACTCCCATCATGCTGGCTGGGGGCGAAGGCAGCACCCAATGCCCGCCGCCCTTGAACGAGAAGGAGCGCGTGGTGATGGATAAGGCCAAGGCAGAGGCCGGCGATCTCCTTCGGACGACGCAGGGAGGAAACCTCGTGCTGCGAATTCGGGAGATTCTTCCGAAGGTCAGGGCCGCAGTTCATCATGCGTCCGAAGCGGACATCGTGAATGGTCTGACAGCCGCGTTTTGCCCCGTCGTTGCGGATCGCGAGACGATGACGGTCGCACAGAAGCGGAACCTGCTCGATATCTTCGCGCAAATTACCTATGCCGAAGCGAGCGGCATGCTGGGCCGGCGTCCCTCGCGGCAGTAATGCGACGGCGCGAACTCAGGTCGAGACAGACACCGGCGCTGTCTTGACCCGTGCCATTTCATCCGAAACCCAATCGAGAATGTGAGCCAGCGCCAGCATAGGCGGCACGCCGTGGTCGATGGCCTTCTCGAACCCCTCGATGACGGAAGAGCGAAGGGCATCGACCGCTTCTTCTTCTCCCACCACACGATCGGTGCCGGTGCGAAGCAGCGTCTCGAAAAGGTCGATCTCGATCTGCGAGGTTTGATGCATGAGCATTGGTTAATCCTCATTTTTTCAACAAATTACAAACTAGAGAAAACGCCAGTGGTTGACTACTGCCCGTCTTGCAAGCAGACAGACAAACAATCGTGTACCGATGCAATAAAAACACATAAAACTTGCACGACACTGAACTAACTCAACCCATACTCAAAGTGACGCGAGCAAAACACCTTGTACTTATGATGCAGCGCCTAGAAAAAACGTGGGGCGTGGCGCCGTTCGAACGTCTATTCGACTGGCCTTTCATGCCTGCTGGCCGCATTCTCCGACATCTTTCGCCATAGAATGCCGAGAGGTTGAAAAGGCGCCGCGTCCCCAAGGCACGCTTTCCGGCAAAATCCTGAGTCCTGAACCTCAGCGAACGCGATGCCAGGCCGCTGGCGGCATCCACTTATTTTCCAACTCCAAAACTCTCTTCCAGCAGCGCATCCTTGGTAGGAAAAAGCGCAAAAAAAAAAGCGGGGACCGACAGGCCCCCGCTCCGGGATTTCGTGGCGATTTGTCCGCCGTGCGTCAGTGTTTGACGTTGCGCCAGATCAGCTTCTTCGAAGTGTAGAGCAGACCGGCGAGAATGATCAGATAAACCAGCACCCATGCGCCGAGCTTCTTGCGATCGGCCAGGGTCGGCTCAGCTGCCCACGCCAGGAACGCGGTCACGTCCTTCGCCTGCTGATCGAGGGTGTTAGGCGTTCCGTCGTCGTAATCCACCGCACCGTCGGTGAGCGGCTGCGGCATGCCGATCTGATGGCCGGGGAACACGCGGTTGTAGCTCAGGCCCGGCAGCAGGTTGAAGGTTGCCGGCGGCTCCGTATATCCGTTCAGGAGAGCGTGCACATAGTCCGCGCCCTGCTCCTGATACTGCGTCAGGACGTCCTTAAGCATAATGAACGGAAAAGCGTACCACTCGACTTCCCGTTCGACCGTGCGGGCCTTCGTGATCAGCGACAGATCCGGCGGAACCGCGCCGTTCAAAGCTGCCGCAGCTTCCTTGTCGTTCTTGAACGGGCCTACGAACAGATCGGACAGCTTCGCCGGACGCATGTTCACTTCGCCAGCATCGTTGAAGCCATCGGCAACCTGCTTCTGGGCGGCGTAAGCCTCGACCTCTTCCTTGGGCAGTTCGGGACCACCCGGCTGCGTCAGGTTGCGGTACGACAGGTGGGCCAGATTATGACAGTTCTGGCAAACCGTCTGGTACACCTTGAAGCCGCGGCGAAGCTGCTGCTTGTCGAAATAGCCGGAGAGGCCGCCAAAGGTCCATTCCAGACGCGGAACCTGGAAATGTTCCGCCGTCTCGGAGGCCGACGCCGGCGCGCTGAGCGCCGTCACGGAGAGAACTGAGCCGATCACGAACGCTCCGAGCGAGCGGCGCACAAGGCTCGATGTCATCGTCGTCATTGTCTGGTCTCCTACTCGGCCGCCACGGGGCGCGTGCCACGGCCAGACCCGTCGTCCGATTTATGCGTGAAGGTGTCTGCGATCGAGTCCGGCTGCGGTTTCGGTGTCTCATAGATACCGACCACCGGCATGACGATCAGGAAGAAGGCGAAGTAGTAAAGCGTGAAGAACTGCGAGGCCAGCGTCGACGTCTCGGTGACCGGAACAGCACCCAGATAGCCGAGCGCAAGGCACGAGAACAGGAACGCCCAGAAGAACCAGCGGAAGATCGGCCGGTAATTCAGCGAGCGCACGCGCGACGTGTCGAGCCACGGGATGAAGAACAGGACGGCAATCGCGCCGAACATCGCAATCACGCCGCCGAGCTTGGACGGCACCGCGCGCAGGATCGCGTAGAAAGGCAGGAAGTACCATTCCGGCACGATGTGCGGAGGCGTCAGCAGCGGATTGGCGGGCACGTAGTTCACAGCGTCGCCAAGATAGTTCGGCGTGAAGAAGATGAAATACGCGAAGAGGACGCCGAACACCGCGAGGGCGAAGAGATCCTTGGTCGTGAAGTACGCGTAGAAGGGCAGCGTTTCCTTCTCGACGTTCTTCACCTCGACACCGGTCGGGTTGTTGGAGCCGACGACGTGCAACGCCCAGACGTGCAGCGCGACAAGACCGACGAGCACGAAGGGAAGCAGGTAGTGCAAGCTGAACAGGCGGTTAAGCGTCGCGTTATCGACGGAGAAACCGCCCCAGATCCACTGCACCAGCGTGGTGCCGAGGCCCGAATAGAGCGAGTCGAGCGACGAAAACAGGTTGGTGATCACGGTCACGGCCCAGAAGCTCATCTGCCCCCAGATCAGCGAGTAACCCATGAACGCCGTCGCCATCATGACGAGGAAGATCGCCACGCCGATCATCCACAGCACTTCACGCGGCGCCTTGTAGGAGCCGTAATAGAGGCCGCGGAAGATGTGGATATACACGGCGAGGAAGAACATCGACGCGCCGACCGCGTGCGCATAGCGAAGCAGCCAGCCGTAGTTCACGTCGCGCATGATCTTTTCGACCGAGTCGAACGCGAGCGCGGTGTTGGGCGCGAAGTGCATCGCGAGGATGACGCCCGTAACGATCTGGGCGACGAGCATGAACGCGAGGATCGCGCCGAAGGTCCAGAGGTAGTTGAGGTTGCGAGGCGTCGGGAAAGCCATGAAGTCCGCTATGAAGCGGATGATCGGCAACCGCTCGTCTAGCCAGCGGGTTACCGAGGTCTTCGGTTCGTATGTGGAAGCGTGGGACATTTCAGAAAAACCTTCTCGGAATGGCGGGAACTAGCCGATCAGAATCTTTGTGTCCGTCGTAAACTGGTACGGCGGGACGTCGAGATTGCGCGGCGCCGGTCCCTGGCGAATTCGCCCGGCGGTGTCGTACATCGAACCGTGGCAGGGGCAGAACCAGCCGCCATACAGGCCCCTGTCGTCGCCCGGGGCCTGGCCCTTCGGAACGCAGCCGAGATGGGTGCAGATGCCGATCAGCACGAGCCACTGTTCCTTGCCGGCTTTCGTGCGGTTTGCATCGGTCGCGGGCAAATCGGACGGCGCTCCGAGCACCTCCGCGTAGGGGTCTTTGAGGTCCGAAACCTGGACGGCCTGGGCCTTCTTGATTTCTTCAGCCGTGCGGTGACGGATGAACACCGGCTTGCCGCGCCAGAGCACGGTGATCGCACCGCCCTCCGGGACCGGCGTCAGATCGACGTCGATCGACGCGAGCGAGAGCGCCGACGCGTCGGGGTTCATCTGATCGATCAGCGGCCAGAGCGCGGCGGCCGCTCCGACAGCCGCGAATGCCGTGGTTGCGAGATAGATGAAATCACGGCGCGACACGTCGCCTTGATCACCGTCGTATGTTGTGGCCATCGGAAGTTCAACCTTGTAGGACGTTTTGCGGGAGCGAAAAAATCGTGCTCTTATGCATGCAATCGATTTCCGTGTCCATGGCACAATTTAGCTCGACCATCCACGGGGACCGCTCCTGATGCGTGTAGCTTTATATCAACCAGACATTCCGCAAAATACAGGCACGATCTTACGGATGGCGGCATGTCTAAACGTCGCAGTCGACATCATCGAGCCTTGCGGATTCGATTTGTCCGACCGGGCGCTTCGGCGCGCAGCCCTCGACTATTACGACAAGGTGAGGCTGCAACGCCATGCTTCTTTTGAAGATTTCTTAAACGATATCAACATGAGCGGCAGAAGGCTGGTCCTTATGACGACGAAGGGCGCCACGCCCTATCACGATGTGTTGTTTCGCGAAGACGACGTCATTCTGGCGGGCCGCGAAAGCGCGGGCGTGCCGGAGAAAGTTCACGAATGCGCGCATTTGCGGGTCCGTATCCCCATGCGGGAAAGCCTTCGGTCGTTGAATGTCGCGGTGTCGATGGCCATGGTTCTCGGTGAAGCCCTTGGCCAGACTGGCGGTTTTTCGCGTTTCCTGTAGAAAGGTCGCGATTCTATCCCTTCCAGGAACGCCAAGCGGCGGAGCGCCATGCCGAGACACAGCCAAACTCGCATATCTGACATGCCAAAAACGCAATCCTCGCCGCCGGAAAATTCCAATCCGTTCCACTCCGAGATGTCGAAGGCGCGTGTCTGGTTCGCCTCGCTGCGCAATGACATCTGCACGGAGTTCGAGCGGATCGAGGATGAGCTGAAAAGCGGGCCGCATGCCGGCCTGGCGCCGGGGCGCTTCGAGAAGACGCCCTGGCGGCGCACCGACCACACCGGCGAGGATGGCGGCGGCGGAACCATGGCGATGATGCATGGCCGCGTTTTCGAGAAGGTCGGCGTGCATGTTTCCACCGTTCACGGCGAGTTCGCACCCGAATTTCGCGCGGCGATTCCCGGCTCCGAGGCAGATCCCCGGTTTCGCGCGTCGGGAATTTCCCTGATTGCGCATATGCGCAATCCGAATGTGCCGACCGTGCACCTCAACACGCGCTTCATCGTGACATCGAAATGGTGGTTCGGCGGCGGCTCCGACCTGACGCCGATGCTCGCGAAGCGGCGGCGCGCGGAAGACCCCGATGTGCTGGATTTCCACGCCGCGTTCCGGTCCGCCTGCCTCAAGCATCCTGTCGCCGATTACGGCCGTTACAAGGAATGGTGCGACGAATATTTCTATCTTCCCCATCGGCGGGAGCCGCGCGGCATGGGCGGGATTTTCTACGACTATCATAACTCCGGCAATTGGGACGCCGACTTCGCCTTCACGCAGGATGTGGGGCGCGCCTTCCTCGCTGTGGTGCCGAAGCTCATCCGGCGCAACATGAATGCGCCCTGGAGCGAGGCGGACCGCGACGAGCAGCTCGTCCGGCGGGGCCGGTATGTCGAGTTCAACTTGCTTTACGACCGCGGCACGGTTTTCGGGCTGAAGACCGGCGGCAATGTCGATTCGATCCTGTCGTCGATGCCGCCCGTGGTGAAATGGCCGTGAGCACAACGGCCGCCACAGGCGGTCAAGGCTCAGAACGACGCGAAACGGGCTGTGAGCCCTCACGCGATCGCTGGAAACCGCGCCGCCAGCTGGCATTTCCAGTATAAGCTGATTTTTTGGGGTGTTGAATGGTCGGAGCGAGAGGATTTGAACCTCCGACCCCCGGTCCCCCAGACCGGTGCGCTAACCGGGCTGCGCTACGCTCCGTTGCCGCGCACTTTGCGGGCAATCGGCCCGCCCGTCAAGCATTGTAACGGGCCGATTTCATTATGACGCGCCGATCAGGACGAGACGACGCGCTTTTTCGCAGACGATGTTTTGGGCGCGCGTTTCGGCGCGGCATCGTCGGCTTTCGTCTTGGGAGATTCGCTCGACGCAGCCGCTTTCGGGGACGGCTCCTTCACGGCCTTGGTCGCAGGCTTGGCGAGGTCCGCCTTCGCGGCTTTTGGCTTCGCTTCGACCTTCGGCGTCGCATGTTCCGGCGCGACCTTTTCCTCGACAGGAGCGGCCTTCGCCGACGCCTTCGCAGGCTTAGACTTCGCGCCGTCGTCAGCCTTGGAAGCGGCCGCTGCTTTCGCTCCGGCCTTCGCAGGCGCCTTCTTCGTCGCTGCAGCCTTCACAGCGGGTGGTGGCGACACGACCTTTGCGAGACCGGCATTGATCCGGTCCTTCATGATGTTGCTGGCCTTGAAGACGATGACCCGGCGCGGCGTGATCGGAACGATCTCGCCGGTTTTGGGATTGCGACCCACACGCTCGGATTTCTGGCGAAGGCCAAATGATCCGAAAGAAGAAAGCTTGATTGGCTCGCCACGCTCAAGCGCGTAAACGATTTGCTTGAGAACTAACTCTACAAGTTCAGCTGCCTCGTTGCGAGGTAGACCGACTTTTTCGAAGACTGCCTCAGCCAAGTCGGCTCGGGTCAGTGTTTTCCCGTTGAGCGCCATATGCGCCGTGTCCTCCCCAAAGAACGAAGCGCAGACAATGTTAACGCTCGGCCCGGACCATAGCAAACAGTAATCTTGTAAAAATCCCTTTGGAAACAGATATTTTTGGGCAAAAATGCCGCAGGGACACAGATTATTAACCTTATGTTGTGAAAGTTCGGGATCACCACCGAACGAGATTTGCGCCCCAGGTGAACCCGCCGCCCATTGCCTCGAACAGAACGAGGTCGCCGCGCTTGATGCGGCCGTCGTGAACCGCCGTCGAAAGCGCAAGCGGAATCGAGGCCGCCGACGTGTTGCCGTGCCTGTCGAGCGTGATGACGATCTTCTCCTCGGCTATGCCGACCTTCTTCGCCGTCCCGTCGAGAATGCGCTTGTTGGCCTGATGCGGCACGAACCAGTCGATATCGCTGGGACGGAGATTGTGAGCAGCGAGCGTGCGCTCGACGACGTCCGAGATCGCGTTGACCGCAAAGCGGAAAACCTCCTTGCCCTGCATGCGGAGATGTCCGACCGACCGGGTGGAGGACGGCCCGCCGTCCACATAAAGCTTGTCCTTGTGGCGCCCGTCCGAGAACAGCATCGAGCCGATGACGCAGCGCTCGCGCATCGGATCCTCGACCTGCGTCGCTTCAAGAACGACCGCGCCTGCGCCGTCTCCGAAGAGCACGCAGGTTCCGCGATCTTCCCAGTCGAGGATGCGGGAAAACGTTTCCGCGCCGATCACGAGACCGCGCTTGCCCTGCCCCGCCCTGATGAAATTGTCCGCCGTCGCCAGTGCGTAGGCGAAACCGGAACACACCGCCTGCACGTCGAAGGCGAAGCCGTGGGTGAGGCCGAGCGCCGCCTGGATCGTCGTCGCGGTCGATGGGAAGGTGTTGTCAGGCGTGGACGTCGCCAGAATGATGAAATCGATAGACTGCGGGTCGATGCCCGCGTGATCGAGAGCAGAGCGCGCCGCCGCGATGCCCAGGTCTGAGGTATTTTCGCCATCGGCGGCGATGTGGCGCGTCTTGATGCCGGTCCGCTCGCTGATCCACTCGTCCGACGTATCGACGATGCGAGCCAGATCCTGATTGGTAAGAACGCGCTCCGGGAGATACGACCCGCAGCCTAGGACGACCGATCTCGTTTGTTTCACTGGGCAACCGCTTTCAGGGCTTGTTCCGGTTTGGCCTGAAGAGAATCGTGGAAGCTCTCGACGCCGCGCTGAATATCAGCCACCAGGCCACTGGCTGCCATGTCGTAGCCCAGGTCGATGGCGCTTGCAAAGCCCACCGCGTCCGCACCGCCATGACTTTTTATTACAACACCATTCAATCCGACAAACATGCCGCCGTTCATCGTGCGCGTGTCCATTTTCGCGCGCAGCGCCTTGAAGGCCCCTTGCGCGAACACCGCACCGAGCTTCGACATCAAAGAGCGCGTCATTGCGGCCTTGAGATAGGCGCCGATCTGCTTCGCGGTGCCCTCTGCCGTCTTGAGAGCGATATTACCGGCGAAGCCCTCGGTAACGACCACGTCGACAACGCCCTTGCCGAGGTCGGTGCCTTCAACGAAGCCATAATATGTGATGGGCAGCCCCGGCGTCTTCAACGCCGCCGCCGCGCGCTTGATCTCTTCAAGCCCCTTCACTTCCTCGGAACCGATATTGAGAAGCCCGATCGTCGGCTTCTCCACCTGAAACAGCGCGCGCGCCAGCGCAGCACCCATATTGGCGTTATCGACGAGCCCCTTGGCGGTCGCGCCGACATTCGCGCCGACGTCGAGCACGATGCTTTCGCTCTTCAGGGTCGGCCAGAGCGCGGCGATCGCGGGCCGCTCGATGCCGGGCAGCATGCGAAGGCAGAATTTCGACATCGCCATCAGCGCGCCGGTGTTACCGGCGGACACGGCGGCCTGCGCCTCGCCCTGCTTCACCGCTTCGAGCGCCATCCACATGCTGCTCTTCCAGCGGCCGTAGCGCAGCGCCTGACTCGGCTTGTCGTCCATCGCGATGGCGACATCCGAGTGAACGATTTTCGAGACGGCGGCCAGCGGCGAATCCTTCGACAGATGCGCGCGGATCTCGTCTTCGCGACCGAAAATGATGAACCGCGTCTCGGGATGCCGGATGAGCGAAAGCGCCGCGGCCGGTATCACCACGGACGGGCCGAAATCTCCGCCCATCGCGTCGAGCGCAATCGTGATTGGCGTTCCCATGCTTGAAACCAGAAGCCCCGCACTGGCCTGTCAGGCCTTAACCCTCTGCAATAGACGCGGCACCATACTGTATAACGGTTTTGTGACAACGAAAAAGATGGTCGCGATCCCGGTCTGCGTCCTCTTATCCATCCACGCCGTTGCCGGTCTTGGGCCGAAGGCGGATAAGCTCCGCGAAGGGATGCGCAAGGCTTTCGTCCGGCGCCTGCCAGTCGAGGCTGTCGCCCTCGTTGCGCGGATAGGGTTCGAGCGAAACCGAAAACAGTTCGCTGAGAAAAGCGCCGATGGGAATCTTGTTGCCCGATAGCGCCTCCGGCGGCTCGTCCTCGAAGGAAGGCTCTCCCTCGCTGTCACCCTCGATCAGCTCCGGCGGCCAGAACTCCACCTGGAAGCGCTCGTCGAGCTGCGCGGGCACGTCGGCAAGGTCGACTACGCTCGCCTGCACGACGTCGGCCTCAAGCCGTCCGCTGACCCGAAAGCGACCGCCATTCAGGGGAATGACCTGAACGGTCGCCTTAAAGCTCTTGACCTCGCGCACGTCGGCGTAGGCGCCCAAAGCTTCGCGCTCCGCGGCGTCGGCTTCAAACGAGAGCGTCTCGACGGCACGCGTCAGCGTATGCGTATCGACAGCCCAGACAAGCGGCGGTGTTTTCAGCATCGTCAGACCGCCTGCTTCAAGCCGTAGACTTCCGGGAAGTTCAGATGCCCCTGAAGGAGCATGTTGAGCGGCATTTCCCCGACATTCTTTATGGAGTGAAAGATATAGTCGGCGAGTTCGTCGGCGGCGACATCGGCGTTCTCGTCACCCGACTGGAAGCTCTTCCAGATCGCCTCGGCGAGCGCGGCCTTGTTCTTCTGCTCGACGGCGTTCGTGTAGACCACAAGCTGGCGATAGAAGAGGTCGGCGATCTTGCGGACTTCCTGCGCCACGTAAGCGTCGGCAATCCCGAGATCGCGCACCATGCTGTCCATCTCGCGAACGAAAGCCTCGATGATTTCCTTGCCAAGCAGCTTGCCCTCGTTCGCCCCGAGCTTCAGGTTCTGCATGACGATGAACATGTGAATGACGAGCATGTCGAAGCGACCCGACAGCGTGTCAGGCACTCCGCATCGCACATAGAAAACCGGATTGCGCGACTGCGCGACTATCGAATCGTATATTTTCTCAGCGGCCTCACGGCGGGCTGAGCGTTCTGCAAACCAGCGGAACATCGTTCGGCCTGACTCCAGTTTTGCGCTCTTGGGGTAACCGTACCTTATAAAGCCTTAATCGCATCCAAAAAGGGTGCAATCACGTCGGGGTATGTTTGGTCAGAACGCGAGGCGCTGACGCCAAACAGCAAATTTGGGGGCGAAATGTCAAATCAATCCTCGAAGGATTTCGAACGAAATCGCCTTTGGGCGAAGGCGGTCGCGAGGGCTGTCGTGGTGTCGTCGGCACTTGCCGTCGCAAGCATGACGCTTCCCGGCTGCGCGGGCAATGTCATCAAGCAAGGCCATCAGTTTCAGGAGGAAGACCTGAATCAGGTTCGCGTCGGCATGTCGAAGGACGAGGTCGTGCTGGCGCTTGGCACACCGGATACCCAGTCGGCCATCGCGGGCGGCACCTATTACTACATATCGCAGACCGCCGAGCAGCCGATGGCCTTCATGAAGCCGGAGGTGGTCGACCGGCGCGTTGTCGCCGTCTACTTCGACAAGAAGGACAAGGTCGAGCAGATCGCGAATTACGGGCTGAAGGACGGCAAGGTGTTCGACTTCATCCGCCGCGAAACGCCGGTCTACACGCGCGACCAGGGCATGCTGAAGGAAATCTTCCGCAATATCGGCGTCGGTCCGACGATCCCGGGCGTGCAGAAGTAGGTGAAGTAGCAGGTTGTTCGTGGAAATCGCTCGCCCCGTGCGGAACACGGGGCGTGCGATCCTTAGCGCACCTTCACGACAAGGCCGTCAGGGCCGTTCTCGACGTCGAGTCCCTGCCCCGCAGCCATCGAAGTCAGCCGCGCCGCGCCGCCTGGAAAATCGAACGCGATTGCGGCGCTCCTCGGGTTCACCGAGCGCAAATCCCAGTTCTGTACGCCCGGAAGGCCCTGAAGCTGGCGGCGGATCGTCTGCCACTCCTTCAGCCCGGAATAAAGCGCGGTCACCTGCAGCGTTTCCATGCTGCCGTCATATGCCGCGGCGGAGGTCCCGTTACCGGGGCCGGGGATGGTGCCGCCATCGCCGTCAGACGCGGCCACCGGAGCCGCCGGCGCGGATGCATCGCGGGCGAGTTTCCAACGCTCCTGAACCGTGTCGAAGGCGAGGTCGGCCGCCGCGTCGAGCGCGGTCCCGTCGCCGCCGTCCTTCGCCCTGACCTTTCGCTGCACCGAGAACTGGCCGCCTGAATCGAGACCGATCAGCTTCAGCGAGATGGTTTCGCCGTCGCCATCGGTTTCCGCGAGCGCGAACATGATCTGCTGCGTCTGATATTGCGTCTTCAGCGTTTCGAGGGTCGCGGCGGGACTTGCGATATAGGCATTCGCGATCGCCGCCGTGATGTCGGAGCGCGCGGGCGCGACTTTCGCCGGAACGAGCGCATGAGTGAGATCGAGCGAGGTCAGGGCCGTGCGCCATGCGTTGCGGTCGGCGGTGCGCGCGGCACCGCCTTCGACATAAACCGGCACGATCAGGATTTCGGGACCGCGGTCGGTGATGGCCGAAACACCGTAGCGGGCGAGCAGCGCCTGCACGGCGCGCTCCGAGAAGCTCACGCCGAAGGTTGCGACATAGCCGGTGCCGCTCACGCCCTCGCCTCGCACATCCATATCGGACACAAGCCCTTCGATCTCGTTCAGCGCGAGATCGGGAATACGCGACTGCGAGCGGTAATCAACGATGCGCGATACAAGCTTGCGGAAAGCGCGGCTCTGCGCTTGCCCTTGCGCGATCTTCTTCGCTTCGACCGCGTTCTGCGCCTCGGCCGAGGCCTTCACGTTCGACACTGCGAAGACGCTCGCCGGCCGCGTCTGTGCGCATGCCCCGGCGGCGGCCATTCCCAGTCCAAAGCACGCGAGCGCGAACAACGCACCCGCCTTCGTCAACGCCCTCTTCATCGCCATGAAAGGAACTCCCCGCTCGAAAGGCATTTGTGGCGCTTGTGTATCATGCGGCTAAAATGCTAGTGGTCCGATTTCGGCATTTGCCTCCGTTTGCAGCACCCTCGCGAGCAAATGTCGACCACGAACACGTGTGATTCAGTGGAGCTTCTGGATTTGACATTTGACGAAGTGCTTGCGGCGGACGGTACTCAAATGTCAAATTCGATCCACAAGCCCTCTCATAAATGGTGGACCACGCCCCTGGCAAGCTTTTGCCTGGGCAGCGAGGCGGCCCTGCGGCGGAAAACATGACAACGGATTCGGACGGTTCTTATAAAAGCGCTGGCGTCGACATCGACGCGGGCGAGGCGCTCGTCGAGCGCATCAAGCCGCTGGCGAAGGCTACGGCGCGAGCGGGAGCGGGCGCGGCGCTCGGCGGCTTCGGCGGCCTTTTCGACCTGAAGGCGGCGGGCTTCACCGATCCCGTGCTCGTGGCGGGCAATGACGGCGTCGGTACCAAACTGAAGATCGCCATCGAGACGGGCCTTCACGACACGGTCGGCATCGATCTCGTCGCCATGTGCGTGAACGACGTCGTCGTGCAGGGCGCGGAGCCGCTCTTCTTCCTCGACTATTTCGCATGCGGTCGCCTCGATGTCGACACGGCGGCGGCCATCGTGGGCGGCATCGCCGAAGGCTGCAAGCGCGCGGGCGCGGCGCTCATCGGCGGCGAGACGGCGGAAATGCCGGGCATGTATGCCGATGGCGACTACGACCTCGCGGGCTTCGCTGTCGGCGCGGCGGAGCGCGGCTCGCTGCTGCCACGCGCCGATATCGCGGCCGGGGACGTGGTGATCGGCCTCGCCTCCTCGGGCGTGCACTCGAACGGCTTCTCGCTCGTGCGCAAGATCATCCGCGATCACGGCCTGTCCTTCGCAGACCCGGCCCCCTTCGACCCGGCGCGCCCGCTCGGCCGCGCCCTGCTCGACCCGACGCGCATCTATGTGAAGCCCGCGCTCGCCGCGCATCGGACCGGCTGCGTGAAAGCCTTCGCGCATATCACCGGCGGCGGGCTGCCCGGCAACGTCAACCGCGTGCTGCCGGAAACCCTCGCAGCGCGCATCGACCTCGATGCGGTGCCGTATCTGCCGGTGTTCCGCTGGCTTTCGGCGGCGGGCGGCGTGGCGCAAAGCGAAATGCTGCGCACGTTCAACTGCGGCGTGGGCTTCGTGGCTGTGGCCGCGCGCGAGGACGCGGGCGCGGTGATCGATGCGTTCACGGCGGCGGGCGAAAGCGCGTTCGCGCTCGGCGAGATCGAGGCGCGCGAGCACCTCATTCGTAATGAGGAGGCCGAAGGTTCCTCGCTCGGCCCGCAGGTGCTGTTCTCCGGCTCGCTCGGTGGCGCACGATGACCGCTAAAAAACGCGTTGGCGTGCTCATCTCCGGGCGCGGCTCGAACCTCGTCTCGCTGATCGAGGCGGCCCGCGCGCCCGACTTCCCGGCCGAAATCGTGCTCGTGCTCTCGAACAAGGCGGACGCGGGCGGCCTTGAGCGCGCCGCCGACGCCGGGATTTCGACGCGCGTCATCTCGCACAAGGGCCTTGCGCGCGAGGCGTTCGACGAGGCGATGGTGGCGACGCTTTGCGAAGCAGGCGTCGAGATCGTCTGCAACGCGGGCTTCATGCGGCTGCACTCGTCCGTGTTCGTGCGCGCCTGGCATGGCCGCCAGCTCAACATTCACCCCTCGCTCCTGCCGTCTTTTCGGGGCCTCCACCCGCAACAGCGCGCCATCGACGCGGGCGCGCGCATCGCGGGGGCGACCGTGCATTTCGTGAGCGAGGAGATGGACGCTGGCCCGATCATCGCGCAGGGCGCGGTGCCGGTGCTACCCGCCGACGACGAAGACGCGCTTTCCGCCCGCATCCTCGCGATGGAGCACCGCGTCTATCCGCTGGCGCTGCGGCTCGTGGCGTCCGGCGCGGCGCGGCTCGAAGGCGACCGCGTGGTGTTCGCGGACGGCGCGCCGCCGCCGTTTCTGTTCTAACTCATCAGCGCGGGATATTACGGGCTGAAACTGAACGTCCGATGCGTCTGAAAGGAAGGTCGCTTCCTGCCGCACCACGAGAATAGCCAGCAACTTCACACTTATTAAAGGGATCTAATATTGGCGCACTTCCTTTGAGTAATATTGATGTGCCGCTCGCGTTTTCCGCCCCATTCACTCTATAGTCGAACGCTTTTCCTGAACATCCACTGTTGTAAACATACGCAGTACCATATATCTTCCCATTACCATTACCCATACCATTGAATTTAACTGTTCCTAATGGCACCCTTGTAGCCGCCACATTTTCGCTAGGATCTTCATAGAATGCTTTGATTTTTTTGCCATCACGCACGATGGATACAACAGAACCGTTTACTTTCCAGAACGTCGTATCATATGATCTTGTTTCAACGATAGATGCGCGTCCTTCAACTGCATCGTCAGGAGAATCTATTCCCTCGGTCGGCGCACCATCCTCGTCATCGACAGGTGATTTTTTATCCGAATCTAAATTTTGTTCCGCTATATCCGCCAGCCCTTCTAATTCTAGGCTAACGAAGCGTAGATTACCGGGATCAATACAATCCGATTCTTCGTCTCTGTCGCTTGTAACAAGCTTCCATTTCATTCCATCTGAATTTTTCTTGATTTTATAAACGCAATTCATCCCCTCCGAAATCAGACGCCAATTTACATCTGATACGTTGCGCCATCCCCCTCTTCTTAAGGGAATCAATTTTGCTTGCGTCTCGCCCCAGGCTAATACAATATTACCATTCATATCTCTCGAAAATTTATATGAATTGTCGTTGTCATCGCTGCGCCACTCACCGGCAAGAACGGCTCTACCTGAAAGCTGCTGGGCATGACCGTTGCTAATTCCGATAACGGTTAGAAGAACAACTGTACTTCCAACGAGTGCCGACTGAGTTTTATGAGACGCAGACATAGTAGCACCTTTCTCATTTTTGTTAGCGTGCACCCATCGCCGTCCAGCCGAAATGAAAACTAAGTACTCGTAAAGCACCAACCACAAACTGAGCCATTTTTTCTAATCTTCTGATTGTTCGCCAATCGAAAAGCAGATTCAATGGATAGAATATAATGACGATAAGAAGGCGTTACTCTTGTCGAGTTGACTCGATCGATATGTGAATAGCGAAAGCTTGAACCATGGAAATCGAAGTCGCACGCACGCCGGGTCGGGCGGCGCACCGCACCTATGGCTGCCTCTACGGCGTGGAGCTTTACGGCGGGTCGAACCCGGTCGCGGTGGTGCCGAGCGCGGTGTCGACCGCAAGCGCCGTGCAGAAGCTGTTCTCGGCGCTGATGATCTTCCTCTTCGGCCTCGCGCTGCGCAACATGCTTAAGGTGAAGTAGAGCGCCCGCCGAATTCAGGCGCGCGCCTCGCTGAGCGTGGCTTCGGCTTCCGCTTGCGGAGCGGCGGACGGCGTGGCCGCCTCCCAAAAGCGCGCGTGCCACGCCAGCACGCGCGGGTTCATGAGGCGGACGAAGCGCTCGGGCCAGAGCGTGGCGAGAAGCGCCATCGCGCAGAAGCCGCCGGGCAAGCGCGGGGCCGCGCCTGTCGCACTCCATGCGTGCTGGCTCCCGAGCGGCTCGAAATGCCCCTGCCCCAGCGGACGGCGCAGAAGCCCGAACCGCGCCACATAGGCGCCCGCATCGATCACCACCCAGGCCGCGAAAGCCTGCACGAACAGCGCCATCACGCCCCGCGCGCCGCCGAGGAGAAACGCGGCCTCGATCAGCACGGCATAGGCGATGAAGGCGCGCAGGAACGCGTTCGAGAGGCTCAGCGTGGAGCGGCCCTCCGCGTGGAGCCGCTCCTCTTCCGCGTCCCAGGCCACGAACAGGCCGATGAAGGTCGAGCGGAGAAAATAGCCGTAGAAACCTTCGCCGATGCGGGGCGTGGCGGGGTCCTTGGGCGTCGCGGCGCGCGCATCGTCTTCGCCGCCGTGGCGGAGCGCGAAGGAGCCGTAGAGGATCGGCCATGTAAGGAGTTCGGCACACGCGCGGTTGAAGCGGTCGCCGCGTCCGAGGAGCGCATGAGCCGATGCGCCGCCGACGCCGCCGGTTGCAAGGCCGATCCCGATGGCGGCGACGAAAAGCGCCGAGCCGCCGAGCGTGTCCGCGGACGCCGGGAGACCGAGCACCAGCGCGACCTGGATCGGCATCCACACGAAGGCGAAGACACGCTGTATCGGGCTCGCGGGCGCGGCGCGCGCGCATAGCCCGAGGACGTGATCCGCTGCCGGAACGAGGAGGAGGCCGTATAGGACGAAAGCCGGCAACCACGGCCCGCCGTAAAGCAACGCCAGCGCGGCGAGCGGCACGAAAGCGAGCGAAACGAGAACGGGGAGCGCGCGCATGCAGAAATCCCGTGTCGGCAACCGGCTGGCAGCGGCACCGGTTGCGTAGCCTCGAACGAAAGGCGTCTCGCACAAAGGCGGGAGCCTTGCGCGACCTTAGCGCAGCCTTGCGGCGCCGTAAAATATTCGCGAGGCGGCACGGCGCGGGACGTCCACGCTCTCGGCGAGCAGACCGAAAGCGCCGGTCGATCGCGCCCGTCTCACCGCTTGCGCACGAATACCGTGCCCGCCGAATAGCCCGCGCCGAAGCTGCAAATCAGCCCCGTATCGTCGGCCGCGAGATCGTCGGAATGCTTGTGAAAAGCGATGATGGAGCCCGCCGACGACGTGTTCGCGTATTCGTCGAGGATGATCACGTTCTCGCCCGCCTCCGGCTCGCGACCGAGCACGCGCTGGCCGATCAGGTGATTCATGTTGATGTTCGCCTGATGCAGCCACAGCCGCTTGAGCCGATGCGTGTCGATGCCGATGTCGGCGGCGTGTTCGGCGATCAGCGCCGACACCATCGGCACCACCTCCTTGAACACCTTGCGGCCCTGCTGCACGAAAAGCTTGTCCGCCAGGTCGCGCCCATCGGGCCAGGCGCGGTTGAGGAAACCCGAATTGTTGCGGATATTGTTTGAGAATTGCGTCTTGAGCCGCGCGCCGAGAATGTCCCAGCCGCCCGCCGCCTCGTCGCCCCGCTCCACGATGACGGCGGTGGCGACATCGCCGAAGATGAAGTGGCTGTCGCGGTCGCGGAAATTCAGGTGGCCCGAACAAATCTCGGGGTTCACCATCAAGACCGCGTCGGCGGAGCCGGTCGCCACATAATCCGCCGCCGTCTTGATGCCGAAGGTTGCCGACGAGCATGCCACGTTCATGTCGAAGGCGAAGCCGTGAAGACCAAGCGCGGCCTGCACCTCGATCGCCATCGCGGGATAGGACCGCTGCATGTTCGAGGCCGCGCAAAGCACCGCGCCAATGCGTTCGCGCGGCTTGCCCCATCGCGCAAGCGCGTCTTCGGCGGCCTTCACGGCCATCTCGGCCAGCAGCGATAGCTCCTCGTTCGACCGCTCCGGGATGACGGGACGCATCACGGCGGGATCGAGAATGCCCGACTTCTGCACCACATGGCGCGACTTGATGCCGGACGCCTTTTCAATGAATTCGGCCGACGACGGCTGAAGCGCCGCGATGTGTCCGCTCGCGATTGCCGCCGCATTGTCCGCGTTGAACAACGCGACATAGGCATTGAACGCCTCGACCAGTTCGTCGTTCGTAATGCTCTCGGGGGGCGTGTAAAGGCCGGTCGCGGCGATGACGGCAGAGCGCAAAGGCGGGCTCCTGTGAGATTGGGGCGCTGGAGCGGCCTTGCCGCCCGTCGACTCCCGGCTGGTCCGGTCTCCACCGTTACAGCGAGCGTGCCTCTGTCGTCCAGAGCGCCTTCCGATCTATGCCGCCGCGCGAAAGGTCGCGGCGGGATGTGCGCCGCCGTCGAGGCTGGCCTAAAATCTGAATAAAAAACAAATGTGGTTGCCAGCGGCTGCTCGGACCCCCTAAAACCGCTCCATGCGATGGCCGACCTCCTTCCTCACCAGGAACCTTCCGCTCATCGGCGGGGATAATTCCCTCTCCCGCCTTCCCCAAGGGCGCAATCCGACGGTACGGATGTTCGCGCGGTATGCCGGGTCGGCGCTGGTTGCTACCGTTCTCATCGTGCTGGCGCTCGCTCCCTATGCCAGCTCGCTCGTCGAGCAATGGTCGCGCCACGATGTGGAACTCCGCTCGCGCCTTATCTTCAACTCGGTCCGTCATAGCCTCACGGAGCTGCTCGCAGCGAACGACAAGGCGGGTATCGAAGATCTGTTCGCTCGCGTCGAGAACGACGACCGCGTGCTGGGCCTCGGCTTCTGCGTGGATCCGGGCGTGCTGCGCTTTCAGACCAAACTCCTGCCGTCGACCTTCTCCTGCAAAAAGGCTGCAAGATCGGAAACAGCGAGCTTCTCGTCGCTCACGGACGAAGGAGCCCATCTGATCGCGGCGACCTTCCCCATCGCGGTGAGAAACACAAAAGGCCATCTCGTCATCCTGCACGACCTGAGCTTCGCAACGAAGCGCAGTGCCGAAGCACGCACTTTCCTGACAGCCGCGCTTGTCGGCATCGTCCTCGTGGCCACGCTGCTTGCGACACTCGCCGCGCTTGCGGTTGTGAAGCGCTGGATGATCGGCCTGCGAGAGTCGCTTTCCAGCGCGGCGCTGGGCCATAACCTCGAAGAAATGACAAGCAGGCTGGGGCCGATCGGTGAGGAACTGCGCCTCGCGCTTCGCAAGATGGATCTCAATCGCGTCGCACCGGTCGATACCGAGCGCACCGACTGGACGGCCGAAACGATCCGCGAGGTGATGAACGGCGAACTCGCCAACGCGCAGGTCATCGTCGTTTCGAACCGTGAGCCCTACATCCATAATCGCGAAGCAGACGGCATCAAGCTGCAAATCCCCGCTTCGGGCCTCGTCTCGGCGCTTGAACCGGTAACGCGCGCTTGCGGCGGGACGTGGATCGCACACGGCAGCGGCAGCGCCGATCACGAAACCGCCGACTCTCAGGGCCGCATCCGCGTGCCGCCGGACAATCCGGGTTACACGCTTCGGCGCGTCTGGATCAGCGAGCAAGAGCAGGAAGGCTATTATTACAGCCTCGCGAATGAAGGGCTTTGGCCGCTCTGCCATATCGCCTTTGTTCGCCCGACATTCCGCGCGGCCGATTGGGACACCTACCGCGCCATCAACGAGCGCTTCGCGAAGGCCGTTGTCGACGAAGCGACGACGGACTCACCCATCGTGCTCGTGCAGGACTATCATTTTGCGCTCCTTCCCCGGATGGTCAGGGAGCGGCTGCCGAAAGCCACGATCATCACCTTCTGGCATATCCCGTGGCCGAACTCGGAGACCTTCAGCATCTTTCCGTGGAAGGAAGAAATCGTTCAGGGGCTCCTTGGAAGTTCCATCGTCGGGTTCCATACGCAGTTTCACTGCAACAATTTCATCGAAACTGCGGACCGGTTCATCGAAAGCCGCATCGACCGCGAGCACGCGTCTATTACGTTGTCCGGGCGGGAAACCTTCATCAGACCGTACCCCATTTCGATCGAGTGGCCGCCGGCTGCGCTCGATGGGCAGAAGCCGGTGGCGGAATGCCGGTCGGCGGTCAGGGAACGGCTCGGCATCCCGGCCGAGACTCATCTCGCCGTTGGCATCGAGCGTTTCGATTACACGAAAGGCATTCTCGACCGGATGCTGGCCATCGACGCCCTTCTGACGGCCCATCCTGAATGGAAAGGGCGGTTCGTCTTCGTGCAGGCCGCCGCTCCTACGCGGAGCAAGCTGCCCGCATATGCCGCGCTTCAGGCTGAGGCGCAGCGGCTCGCCGCAGAGATCAACGACCGCCACGGCGTCAATGGTGTCGCCCCGGTGCGCCTCGTCATTCGCCACCACGATCCCACTGAGGTGTTCGAGCTTTTCCGTGCGGCCGATGTCTGCATCGTTTCAAGCCTCCATGACGGCATGAATCTCGTCGCCAAGGAATTCGTCGCGTCGCGTGACGACGAGCAGGGCGTGCTTGCGCTTTCGACCTTTGCGGGGGCCTCGCGCGAACTGTCAGAAGCGCTCATGGTCAATCCCTACGATCCGCACTCCATGGCGGTGGCCATCGAACGCGCGCTCACGATGCCCCGCGCTGAGCAGCGCGAGCGCATGCGGCTTATGCGGGATCTCATCCGCAGTCGGAACGTTTATCGCTGGGCCGGACAGATGCTTCTCGACGCGAGCCGACTGCGCAAGAAACAGTACGTTCTCGAAATCGCGGCCCTGCATCAGAAGGGCGGAAAGGGCAGGTCTTAGCAGCGGAGCTTTTATCTCGCCTGCCAGCCGTTTAACCGACGAAAATGGGAAAAGCTGGAGCGGGTAGCGGGAATCGAACCCGCGCTAGAAGCTTGGGAAGCTCCTGTGATACCATTTCACCATACCCGCGACGGGGAACCGCAGCGTTCGGCCCTCCGGTGGCCGATATCCGGCCAGCCCACAGATTAGCATCGGCGGCGCGCTTTGCAACAGCTTCGGCGGCTTATCCCGCCTTGCCTGCGTCGAAAAATGCCCCATCAAGCCACGCCGACGCGCAACAGGTCGTGGATGTGAACGATGCCGACCGGCACGCCGTCCTCCACCACGAAAAGCGCGGTGATCTTCTTCTCGTTCACGATCTGAAGCGCGGCGCTGGCAAGCATCGTCGGTGTGATCGTTTTCGGGTTGCGCGTCATGATGTCGGCGGCGCGGCGGCCCAGGAGATCGCCCGCCATGTGGCGGCGCAAATCGCCATCGGTGACGATGCCCGCGAGCTTCCCCTCCGCGTCCACCACGCCGAGGCAGCCGAACGCCTTCTCGGTCATGGTGACGAGCGCGGCGCTCATCGGTGCGTCGGCACCGGCAAGCGGCATGCGCTCGCCCTTGTGCATGATGTCGGCCACGTGCTTGAGGTTCGCGCCGAGCTGCCCGCCGGGGTGAAACACCTTGAAATCGGATGCCGTGAAGCCGCGCCCTTCCAGCAGCGCGATGGCGAGGCAGTCGCCGAGCGCGAGTTGCGTCAGCGTCGAGGTCGTCGGCGCGAGACCGTGCGGACAAGCCTCCTTCACGGGCGGAAGTTGTAGCACGATATCGGCAGCCTTGCCGAGCGCGCTTTCGCGCCGCGAAGTCAGCGCGATGAGCGGCACGCCGAAGCGGCGCGAGTAAGTGAGGATGCTCGCGAGTTCCACCGTTTCGCCCGACCACGACAGCGCGAGGATGATATCGGCCGCCGTGATCATGCCGAGATCGCCGTGGCTCGCCTCTGCGGGATGAACGAACTGGGCGGGCGTGCCGGTTGAGGCGAGCGTCGCTGCAATCTTCTGGCCGACATGGCCGCTCTTGCCCATCCCAGTGACGATCACGCGTCCCCGGCAGGCGTGGATCAGCGCGACGGCACTTTCGAAATCGGCGGCCAGGCCGTTGGCAAGCGAGGCCCGAAGCGCGAGAAGACCGTCGAGGCCGCATTCGAGCGAGCGACGCGCCACTGCGGCAGCCGAGCCAGGCTCCGGCAACGCCCCCTCTGCGTTCATATTTCTGTCCGCGCCAATACCGATCCGCGCCGCCGATTGAACCATCGCCGCCCCCTTTTTCCTGTCGCCGTTCAGGCTTTGTTAAGCAGCAAATGCGGTCGCATCAAGAAAAGCGGAGCCTCGCAAACATTGCTTGAGCCCGGCGCCTCGGCAGGAAACCGCTTAGAAGTCGAGTACCCTCGCTTCGCATCGAAAAAGTGAAGGCGGTTGACACACCGAAGGAGGTGCGCCTCCCAGCGACAACGCAAGCTTTCGAATCCGCGACGCTTTTCGCGCGACAGAACGGCTATATCGAGAAGCGTTTCGTGGATATCGGCTCAAGGGTGAAGGCGGGCGAGTTGCTTGCCCTGATTTCAGCGCCCGAGGTCGACGACCAGCTCAATCTGGTCTGGTGCCCCTGCCTGCGCCGAAAGGCGCGAAGCGAACAATGTCGGCGCTGAATCTGCCGCCAGGACCGAAGTTGAGCGAGTGAAGCCGGGTGCGGCGGCCAGCACGCCCAGTTTTCGGCGAGGCGGCGACGAAGCCCACCAGTCCCGTTGAGACGCGCGATCCCAGCACCAAAGCCGGCCGTGCACAGAAGTGCCATGGCGAAGACCGCCATCAGCCGACTCCCCGGGGCCGATGGCAGAAGGTCTGAGCCGCAGCGCAAGCGGCGCGTAGAGGAGCAGCCCATCCTCAAGCTTGACAAGGGGTATATAATCGTATTCTTGTACCATAATACCATTTATAGGAGATCCGCCCATGTCCGTCGGCAAGAACGCTTTCCACTGGGATGATCCGCTCTTGCTCGAAGACGCCCTGACGGAAGAGGAAACGATGGTTCGCGATTCCGCGCGATCCTACTGTCAGGAACAGTTGCTCCCGCGCATCCGCGAGGCGAACCGGCATGAAGTCTTCGATTGCGCGGTCATGGCGGAGATGGGCAGTCTCGGCTTTCTCGGTTCGACGCTGCCGGAGACGTACGGCGGCGCAGCCGTGAACTACGTCTGCTACGGTCTCATTGCACGAGAGGTCGAGCGCGTGGATTCCGGCTACCGCTCGGCTATGAGCGTGCAGTCGTCGCTCGTGATGTACCCCATCTACGCCTATGGCTCCGAGGACCAGCGCCGCAAATACCTGCCGAAACTCGCTCGTGGTGAGTGGATCGGGTGTTTCGGCCTGACAGAGCCGGATGCTGGCTCGGACCCCGGCAGCATGAAAACCCGCGCTCGCAAGACGGATGGCGGGTGGATCCTCTCAGGCTCCAAGATCTGGATCACCAATTCGCCCGTTGCCGATGTGTTCATCGTGTGGGCAAAGGATGACGGCGGTATCATCAGAGGCTTCATTCTCGAAAAAGGGATGAAGGGGCTTTCCGCGCCCAAGATCGAAGGCAAGTTCTCGCTGCGTGCCTCCGTCACCGGCGAAATTGTCATGGAGAGCGTTTTCGTTCCCGACGAGAACAGACTTCCGAATGTGGAAGGACTGAAAGGCCCGTTCGGCTGCCTTAACCGTGCGCGCTACGGCATCGCCTGGGGCGTGCTGGGCGCGGCCGAGTTCTGCTTCCACGCGTCGCGGCAATACACGCTCGACCGCAAGCAGTTCGGGCGGCCGCTGGCCAACACCCAGCTCGTTCAACTGAAACTCGCCAACATGGAAACCGAGATTGCGCTCGGGCTTCATGCGTGTCTCAGGCTCGGACGCCTCTTCGATGAACAGAAGATGGCGCCTGAGATGATCTCCATGCTGAAGCGCAACAATTGCGGCAAGGCGCTCGACATCGCGCGCGTCGCGCGGGATATGCACGGCGGCAACGGCATTTCCGACGAGTTTCACGTCATTCGCCATGCGATGAACCTTGAGGCCGTTAATACCTATGAAGGAACGCACGACGTTCACGCGCTGATCCTCGGGCGTGCGATCACCGGCCTCAACGCGTTCGGCGGTTGATCCATGGAGACATGCTCGACATCCCCGCTCGAAGCGCGTCTGCGCGTCGCTACGACTGGTGAGGAGCCGCCGCGCGCACCAGCGAGCGCTCAGCTTCAGAAGCCCCCCGAGGGTTCGCTCGTCGAGGTAGCGGACGGAATTTTCTGGGCACGGATGCCTCTGCCCTTTACGCTCGATCACGTGAATGTCTGGCTGCTGCGCGACGGCGAGGGCTTCACCCTGATCGATACCGGGATGGCCGATGCGAGAACGCGAGGCCTTTGGGAGCGGATCTTCAAAGATCAGCTTGGCGGGATGCCCATCACCCGGCTGATCTGCACCCATCACCACCCCGACCACATGGGCCTTTCGACCTGGCTTCATGCGCGCTTCGGCGTGAGGATGACTGCCACCGTCGGGGAATGGACCTATGGGCGCCTAGGCTGGCTTGAAAGCGGCGAAGACTTCCTTTCACAGGCAAGCGATCACTACATCCGTTTCGGACTTCGTGACGAGCCGCTTCGTCTGGCGATAGCCGAAGGCAACAATTACCGCAGATATGTGGATCCGATCCCGCTCGATTTCTTGAGGATCGAGGGCGGCGACCGCCTTTCGGTCGGGGGCCGCGAATGGCACGTAATGACCTTCAGCGGACACTCTCCGGAGCACGCCTGCCTGTGGTGTCCGGAAGCCGACGTGCTGATTTCCGGCGATCAGGTTCTTCCGAAGATCAGCCCGACGATCGGGGTCTGGAGCAACGAACCCGAGGCCAATCCGCTCGCGGGATTCTTCGCCTCGCTGGACCACCTGATGACGCTATCGGACAGCGCGCTGGTCTTGCCGTCGCACGGGCTTCCGTTCACCGGGTTGCGGCAGCGTTGCAAGGCGTTGAAGGCGCATCACGACGAACGGCTGAAGCATACACTGGACAGCTGCAGCAATCCGTCATCGGGCGCAGATGTCATGGAGGAGCTTTTCCCGCGCATGCTTAGCGGCCACGATCTCCTTTTTGCCGTCGCGGAGACGCTGTCGCATCTCAACTATCTTGTCGCAGAGGGATGCATAGAATGTAGCATTGGGAAACAAAATATCAAATATAAAACGAAATAATTGCATTTATTACCCTGAATGATATCAGGGACGATGCAAACCGGCTCGAATCGGCTGTCGAACCGGTAAATAAAGGGCACTTAGGGGTGGGGAAATGACGAAGAGAAATGCGCGCCTTCGCGGCGCGAGCGGGCTGTTTGCGTGCGCAGCGACGGCGTTGGTGATGCTGTCGCCGGCCAGTGCCGCGGATTACTGGATCGATACGATCAAGGATCCGCTGCCCGAGAAACTCAGTTGGAAAGGTATCACCGTGTACGGCGTCATCGACGTCAACTACACGTGGCAGTCCAAGGGCCAGCCATTCGACGACGATCTCTATCCCGGCACCATTTACGGCCTGCTTGGAGCACCCGGCGCTCACAAGGCCTATTGGGGTTTTGCCCAAAGCGGGCTTTCCCAATCCTCCGTCGGCGTCAAGATCGAAGAGCCGCTGGGCGAGGGGTGGTCTGTCGTCGGAAAATTCGACACCGGTTTCAATCCGCTTTCGCTTGAGCTTTCCGATGCCTGCGCGAGCGTCTCGAACAATTCCGGCAAATCGCTGCGCCAGCAAAGCGCGAACGTGGACGGCTCACGCTGCGGGCAAGCCCTCAACGGCTCTGCCTTCGCCGGTATCAGCAACGCGAATTACGGCACGCTGACTTTCGGCCGGCAGAACGCGTTCAATCTCGACTCCGTCATCGCGTACGATCCGATGGGAGCCTCGTACGCGTTCTCCTTCATCGGCATGGTTGGCATCACGGCGGGCATGGGGTCTACCGAAGCCGCGCGCTGGGACAACTCCATCCGCTATACCTACAATTTTGGCCCCTTCCACGCAGGCGCGATGTACGCCTTCGGTGCTGAAGACAGCGCCATCCACGCCGATGCCTACGGCCTCAATATCGGCGGCAAATGGCAGGGGCTTTCCGTCGACGCCGTGTTTGCGCAGGAGAACAGCGTCGTCAATGCAGGCAGACTTCCAAACTTCGAGAAGAATGCGCTGGCCGCGACCATCACCGACAATACGTCGGCCTCCATCATGGGCAAGTATACCTTCAATCTCGGTGGCGGTTTGAAGGATGCTCCCGGCGACAAGCTGACGGTATATGGCGGATATCAGTACACGGTGCTTTCAAATCCCGACGATCCGTTGACCGGTTATCACAAGACCATCGGCGGCTACCGGCTGGCGACGATCAACAATCAGGCTTACCAGACCGACCGCATTCTCAATCTCGTCTTCGCCGGCGCGAAATACGAGATGCCTTCCGGCTGGAGTTTCGCCGCCGGTTGGTATCACTTCAGCCAGGACTCGTGGGTGGCGCGGTCGCTCACGAATGTTGACAGCGCCAAATGTTCGACCAGCGTTCGGGCGAACTGTAGCGGCGATTACGATCAGGTGTCGTTCATGGTGGACTACGCCATCAACAAGCATCTCGATGTCTATTCGGGCATTGGCTACACAGCCGGAAGCGACGGCCTCGTGTCCGGCTACCTCGCGGATAGCGACACCTATGTCGTGACGGGCATGCGCCTGAAGTTCTGACGGCGGTACCGAACGAGCCAAACCGGCTCGTTCGGTTGGCGATCCTTATCGGATCACTGGCTCACATACGGTGAACTGATCCGTTCAGCCATGAAGTTCGAAAGCCGTTCGGCGATCCAGCGATCACCGAGAAGAGCTGGCCTGCGCCTTGTCGCAGGGACGATCGCGCCGAAGAGGCGCGCCCTATGGGCAAATTGTTCGGTGGCTTCTTCGGTTCCAACCACAAGAGGTGAGCGCCGCAGCATTAGCGCAAAGACCCGCAGAGGTCTGCCTGACGAACGAAAAAACGAAGCGAAAGCTCAAAAAGGGAGAGAAACATGATCAACAGACGCCGCCTACTCATACTCGCAGGGGCCGCTGGCGCATCCACCATCGCAGCGCCGTTCGTTCGGCCATCCTGGGCGCAGTCGAATACGCTGAAGATCGGGCTGCTTCTCCCGTCCTCGGGCACCTATGCTCCGCTTGGCGAAGCGATCACCCGCGCGGTCGAACTTTACGCCAAGCAACAAGGGGGCAAGCTTGCTGGCCGCGACATCGTTTTCGTCAAGGTTGACGACGCGTCAGAACCGGCCAAGGCGACCGAGAATACGACCAAGCTGATTTCCGGCGAGAAAGTCGACGTGCTCGTGGGCACCGTCCACTCGGGCGTTGCCATGGCAATGGCCAAGATTGCGCGCGAAGACGGGCTGCCGACGCTCGTTCCGAATGCCGGAGTGGATGCGCTGACGCGAGGCGCCTGCGCTCCAAACATTTTCCGGACTTCGTTCGGTAACGGTCAGATCGGCGATGCGACCGGGCAAGCTATGCTGAAAGCTGGCATAAAGAGGGCCGTCACCGTCACCTGGAAATATGCGGCAGGTGAGGAAATGGTGGGTGGATTCAAGAAAGCCTTCATCGCTGGCGGCGGGGAAATCATCAAGGACATCACCCTGCCCTTCCCGGACGTGGAGTTCCAGTCGATCCTCGCTGAGGTCGGCTCGCTGAAGCCGGACGCGGTCTATTCGTTCTTCGCTGGCGGCGGCGCCCTGAAGTTCATCAAGGACTATGCCGGCGCGAGGCTCAACGAGAAGATCCCGCTCTGGGGTCCGGGGTTCCTGACGGACGGCATCGAGAAGGCGGCCGGACCTGCGGGCGACGGCGTCAAGACCGCGCTTCACTACGTCGAGAGCCTCGACAATCCGGAAAACAAGAAGTTTTCCGAGGAATTCATGGCGGCGTACAAGGTGGCGCCGGACGTCTATGCCGTACAGGGCTGGGACGCCATGCAGTTGCTTCGCATCGGCCTGGAAGCGGTCGGCGGCGATACGAAGAAGCGGCCTGAGATGTTGGTCGCGATGCGCAACGCCTCGTTCGACAGCCCGCGTGGACCTTTCAAACTCGGTCCGTCGCACAACCCCATTCAGAATTTCTACCTGCGCGAATTGCGCGGCGGCGAAAACAAGCTGATCGGGATCGCGGCGGAGAAGCTCGCCGGCGACACGACCGGCTGCAAGATGACCTGAACGACGGTCTCGAATTTCTCATTCATCGCGGGGGCGTGTCGATATCGACCGCTCCCGAAGCCCCCGGATTGTGTTCATGAGCCTCGTCCTCGTCCAGATATTGAACGGGCTGCAATACGGCCTGTTGCTATTCCTCGCGGCCAGCGGCCTGACGTTGGTCTTCGGCATTCTCGGCGTCATCAATCTCGCTCACGGCTCGTTCTACATGCTCGGAGCCTATCTGGCGGTGACGCTGACGGCGCAGTTCGGTGACATTTTCGTCGCGCTTGCGGTCGGCATCCCGCTGGCCTTCCTGTTCGGCGCGGCGATCGAATGGCTCTTCATCCGCCACCTTTACAAGCGCGATCATCTCCAGCAGGTTCTGCTGACTTTCGCGCTCATTCTCGTGTTCAGGGAGGTGCAGCAGACCCTGTGGGGCAATCACCCGCTGTCCATTCCGACGCCGTCCTACCTCTCGTCGAGCATCTCCCTCACACCCGATCTCGGCTATCCGGTTTATCGCTTTGCGCTGATGGCGATCTGCGTCGCTCTGGCGCTCGCGATGATGTTCGTCATCCAGCGAACCCGCGTCGGCCGCCTGATCCGTGCAGCCGAATCCAATCCTGAAATGGTCGAGGCCCTCGGCTACGATTCGCGCATCCTGTACCGGATGGTCTTTGCGGCGGGCGTGGCGCTGGCGGCGGCTGCGGGCATCCTCGCCGCGCCAATCGAGAGCGCCTATCCGGGGATAGGCGATCGCGTTTTGATCATCTCCTTCGTCATCGTTGTCGTCGGCGGCATCGGCTCCATCCGAGGCGCGTTTCTCGGCTCGCTGCTGATCGGGCTCGCCGACGCGTTCGGCAAGGTGTTCGTACCGGAATTTTCCAGCGTGCTGATCTATGCGGTGATGGCGCTGATCCTGGTCGTGCGGCCGTCTGGCCTGTTCGGGAGGGCGTAAAATGTTGAAAACACCGTCTGCGCGTGCGTTGGTTCTGCTCGCCTGTCTCGCGCTGCTGTTCGTCGCGCTGCCGTTTTTCGTCGGGCCGTATGGCATCAAGTTCGCGACGCGGCTTGTCATCCTGTCGATTTTCGTCGTCAGCCTCGATTTCGCGCTCGGCCTCGCCGGGCTCATCTCCTTCGGACACGCGGCTTTTTTCGGCGTGGGCGCCTATGCCGTCTATTTCGTGTCATCGGATGAGGGCGCGGCCAATGTTTTCGTCGCGCTCGGCGCTGGCGTCGCGGTGGCGGCGGTCTGCGCCCTGGTCATCGGCACCTTTGCCTGTCTGACGCGCGGCTTCTATTTCATCATGGTCACACTGGCGGCGGGCCAGATGATGTTCTCGCTGTTTCACGACACGGGGATCGCCAAGGGCGCCGATGGTGCATACATCAACATCAAGCCGGACCTGACGATATTGGGTCATACGCTGATCGATTTCGACGACCGCCGCGCGTTCTTCTATGTGTGCCTGGGGCTGCTCGCGGTCACGGTCGTTGCCCTGTACATGCTCGCCAGAACACCGTTCGGGCGCGTCGTTCAGGGATTGAAATCGAACGAAACGCGGCTGTCGGCGCTCGGCTTCGACGTCTACCGCTTCAAGCTCGCGGCCTTTGTCGTCTCCGGAGCGTTTGCCGGTCTCGCGGGTGCGCTGTTCGCCTGCATCGACGGCTTCGTAACGCCCGATCTCTTCTCGTGGCATCAGTCCGGTCTTGCGATCATGATGGTCGTCCTGGGCGGCGCGGGGACTTTGTTCGGGCCGATCCTCGGCGCCCTCTTCTATGTCTCGCTCGAAGAGGCATTGAAGACCGCGAGTCTTGTAGGCGATGTCGTTTCGTCCCACTGGCTCCTCGGCACCGGCGCTGTGCTCGTCGTCGCCGTTCTGTTGTCGCCCGATGGGCTCGCCGGGTTCTTGCAGAGCGCCGCTCGCCCCGTGAAGAAAGCAGCGTTGAGGCCCTCGGGCGACGCGCCCGCCGAGCCGCGCAGGGCGTCGGTCCTGGCGACAAGGGATCTCGCAAGAACCTTTGGAGGCCTGCGCGCGGTCGACGGTGTCACCATCTCCTTCGAGCCCGATCTCGTACACGCGATAATCGGGCCCAACGGAGCCGGGAAAACGACCTTTACGAATCTCCTGTCCGGCGCGCTGAAGCCTTCGGCGGGTGAAGTGACCGTCGACGGCGTCAATGTGGCTGGGGCGCCGGCACACAAGATCGCGCGACGCGGCGTCGGCCGCTCGTTCCAGCGGACGAATATCTTCGCAACCTTCACGGTCGAGGAAAATTGCCGCCTCGCGGCACAGGCGCGCCATCCATCGGTGTTGCGTCTGACCGAGCGCCTGAGCGAGGCCGAACAGGCTAAAGTCGATCATGCGCTCGCCGTCGCGGGACTTGCCGATAAGGCGGACACCATTGCCGGTGCCATGTCCAACGGCGAGCAGCGCCAGCTCGAAATCGCCATGCTGATCGCAAGCGGCGGGAGTATCCTCATTCTCGACGAACCGCTCGCCGGAATGGGGCCGGAGGAGACGCGGCGCGTGATCGACCTGCTGCGCGACCTCAAGAAGAACCACACCATCGTGCTGATCGAGCATGACATGGACGCCGTCTTCGCTGTCGCAGATACGCTGACCGTTCTGGCGCTGGGACGTCTTATTGCCCACGGCACCCCCGACGAAGTTCGACGCAACGAAGAAGTGATTACCGCCTATCTCGGCGGTCACGCGCCGGAGCATGAGACCGAGGGAGCGAAGTCATGAGCGAGACACCGCTGCTAGAGGCGCGCGGCCTCAACACCTACTACGGCGCAAGCCACGTGCTTCGCAGCGTCGATTTCCGTTTCGGGCGCGGTGAGACGGTCAGTCTGCTCGGCCGCAACGGTATGGGGAAAACGACGCTGATGCGGTCGCTCATGGGCCTCGTCGTACCGAAGAGCGGCGAGATCCGTTTCGCCGGTACCGAGGTGAGGGGCTGGCGCCCGAGCGCAATCGCACGCGCCGGAGTTGGTTTCGTGCCGGAGGGGCGCGGCATCTTCCCGAACCTGACGGTCGAGGAAAACCTCCTTTTCGCCGAGCGCGCAGGCGCGGACGGGCAGCGCGACTGGACACGCGAGGCGATCTACGAGTTGTTTCCGAGGCTCGCGGAGCGTCGAACAAACTGGGGCAATCAATTGTCCGGCGGCGAACAGCAGATGCTTACAATCGGCCGCGCGCTGATGAGCAATCCTTCGCTGCTGCTGGTCGATGAAGCGACGGAAGGGCTTGCGCCGCTCGTGCGCGACGATATCTGGCGCACGTTGAGACTTATTGCGGACCGGGGCGTTGCCATAGTCGTGGTCGACAAGAACCTCGACGACATCATGAAGCTTTGCCGCCGCCATGTCATTCTCGTGAAGGGCCAGGTCGTTTTCGAAGGCGATACGCATGCCTTGGCGGCAAACGACGGCTTCGTGCGGAGCCAGTTGGGCCTTTGAGCAAGACTTTCTCAAGCGGGGCGCGGGATCGCCGCGTCTTGGATCGTTCTTCCTTTCCCGGATCGTCCTGAAATCCTATATCTGAACCCGCAGAGATATTCGACATTTGATGCCCGGTTGCAGAGTCCGAAAGGCGACTGCATGTCCATTCAGAATTTGCAGTATTTCTTCGCTCCGAAATCGATAGCGGTGATCGGTGCGAGCGAGCGTCCGCGTTCGGTCGGCAATATTGTCATGCGGAACCTTCTGGATGGGCGTTTCGCTGGGCCGATACTTCCAGTCAATCCGCGAAGAGAGGCGGTGGCCGGCGTTCTCACCTACAAAAGCGTTGCCGATCTGCCGCTTTGCCCGGAATTGGCGGTGATTTGTACGCCCGGCCCGGCAGTCCCCGGCGTCATCGACGATCTCGGCAAAAGGGGAACTCGCGCCGCCATCGTTGCGGCCGACATGAGCGACCCCGATGCTCTGCTCGCCGCCGCCCGTCGGTACGACCTGCGTCTTCTCGGCGGCGCGAGCCTCGGCGTTTGCGTGCCGAAAGCTAACCTCTACGCGAACTTCGCCCACATGCAGGCGCACCCGGGTCGTGTGGCTTTTGTCTCCCAGTCTGGCGCTTTGTGCGCGGCCGCTCTCGATTGGGCGAAGCCCCGCGGTATCGGCTTTTCCTGCGTCGTGTCGCTCGGCGACGCGGTCGAGATCGATTTCGCCGACTTGATGGACTATCTGTCCAAGGACGAAGAGACGAAAGCGATCCTGCTCCATATCGAGACAATTCGCGAACGGCGTGGGTTTGTTTCCGCCGCGAGAGCCGCCGCGCGAAACAAGCCGGTTCTTATCCTCAGGGGCGGCAATCGCGCCTCCAGCCATTCCATCGGTCAATTTCTGTCCGAGACGCTCGCTTCGCCGGATGGCGCTTTCGATGCGACCGTCAGGCGCGCTGGAGCACTGAGAGTGTACTCCATCGATGAGTTGTTTGCGGCGGTGGAAACCTTGTCGCGGACGAAGCAGGTGCGCGGCGAGCGTCTCGCGATCCTGTCGAACGCCGGCGGCGCGGCCCTCATGGCAATCGACGAGATCAACACGGCGGAGCGCGGCTCTATTGCCGACCTTTCGGAGAAGACGCTTTCGCAGTTGGCGAAGGTGCTCCCGCGTGGCCGTCTCCTCGCAAATCCGGTCGATCTTGGCGCAGGCGCGTCAGCGGACGACTACGCGGCCGCGCTGAAGGTGCTGTCCGAGGCGCTTGAGGTCGACGGCATCCTCATCATTCACGCACCGAACGCGATGACGGACAGTTCCGAAATCGCGCGCGCTGTCATCGAGGCGCAGAAACGCTACCGAAGCGGCGTGCTGGCGTGCTGGCTCGGCGGCGAAACGGCGAGCGCTGCGCTCGCCCTTTTCGCTGAAGCGGGCCTTTGCAGCTATAATTCCATCGGCGCGGCGGTTGGCGGTTTCGGCCATATCGTACAGCACCGCCGCAATCTTGCGATGCTGATGGAAACGCCTCCGGCGGATCTCGCGAACTTCGCGCCCGACCGTGCGACGGCGCGATCCATCGTGGAGAGCGGGCTTTCGCGTCCCGATGGCGTGCTGAGCGAGCCAGATAGCCGCCGCCTGCTTGCTTCCTACGGCATTCCGACGCTCGAAAGCATTCTCGTCGAGACCGCCGACGAAGCAGCGGTGGTCGCCGAGCGCATCGGCTATCCCGTGGCCGTGACGCTCTCCTCTCCCGATCTGCCTCGCAAATGGGATGCAGGCGCGGTCGCGCTGAACCTCGAAAACGCCGAGGCCGTGCGCTCCGCCGCCGACGGCATCATGCGGCGCGTCCGGAATATCGCCCCCGAAGTCCGGATCGAGGGCTTTGCGCTCCAGCGCATGGTGGTGTGGCCGCATTCGCGCCAGTTGATGATGGGCATTTCCTGCGATCCGCTGTTCGGACCGGTTCTCGTCTTCGGGGAGGGGGGGCGCGCCGTAGAGCTCGTGCGGGATCACACGGTTGCGCTGCCGCCGCTGAACCTTCCGCTTGCACGCCAGATGATCGACCGCACGCGCATTTCAAAGCGGCTTGAAGCGCACGGCCTGCGACCGAAAGCGAATCGGGACGCCATCGCTCAAGCCCTCGTGCGTCTTTCTGCCTTGCTCGTCGACAACCCGGAGATAGCGGCCTGCGATATCAACCCGTTGTTCGCGAACCATCAGGGTGTCGTCGCGGTCGACGCTCGCATTCAGCTCGCGGCTTCTGACGACACGGACTCACGCCGTTTCTCGATCCTGCCATATCCCTCCGGGATGGAAGAAGCAGCAACGCTTCATGACGGCTCCCCTATCGTTCTGCGACCAATCCGGCCGGAGGACGAGCCCGCTCACGCCGATCTCATCGGCCGAACGAGCCCGCAAGATCTGCGCTATCGCTTTTTTGGCTCCACGCAGAAATTGCAGCATCACCAACTCGCCCGCATGACGCAGATCGACTACGACCGGGAAATGGCGTTCATCGCCACCGCCACGGGAACGGATGGTCACGCGTCCACGCTTGGCGTGGTGCGCACGGTTACCGATCCCGACAACAAGCGGGCGGAACTTGCCATCCTCGTACGGTCGGATCTCAAGGGGACCGGCCTCGGCAGCATCCTGATGGACAGGATCATTCGCTATCATCGCACGAGGAAGACTGACGAGATCGGAGCGCAGGTGATTTCCGGCAACGAGCCGATGCTGAGGCTTGCCGCCAAATTCGGCTTCGCTGCCGTGACCGGAGACGATCCGGAACTCGTGGAATGCACGCTGCGCCTCATCGACTGAAGGAGGCGTACGCGGGCGCGCGTCACGCGCTTCGCTGTCGCAGCGCCGAGCATCAGGCCCGTTCAAGGACGGCGGCGATGCCTTGTCCGACTCCAATGCACATCGTAACGAGCGCATAGCGACCGCCGGAACGCTGCAACTGCCGGGCCGCCGTCAGCACGAGCCGAGCGCCGGATGCGCCGAGCGGGTGGCCAAGCGCGATTGCTCCGCCGTTCGGGTTGAGGCGACTGTCGGACGGATCGATCCCCATCAGGCGGCAGCAGCCGATGACCTGTGTGGCGAAGGCCTCGTTGATTTCGATCAGGTCCATATCGCCAAGCTTGAGCCCCGAGCGTTCGAGGGCTTTGGCGGAAGCGGGCACCGGGCCGACACCCATGATGCGGGGTGCAACGCCAGCGACCGCCGCCGCGCGCAGGACCGCGAGAGGTGCCGCGCCCGCCTTTTCGCCCGCGCCGCGGCTTCCGATTATAACCGCCGCCGCGCCGTCATTGATGCCCGAAGAATTTCCCGCCGTGACGAGGCCGCCTTTAGCAAGCGGCTTCAGCCGGGCGAGAGTTTCGCGGGTGGTTTCCGGGCGCGGATGCTCGTCAGCTGAGACCCTGATCGCCTCGCCTCGCCTGCCCGGGATCTCCACAGCGACGATCTCGCCTTCGTAGAAGCCTTCCTTCACGGCGCGTGCGGTCTTCTCCTGGGAGGCGAGCGCGAAGCCGTCCGCCTCAGTGCGGGAGATGCCGAGGTCGTGCGCGATGTTGTCCGCTGTCTCGGGCATCGTGTCATTGCCGTAAGCCCCGACCAGCCGGGGATTGACGAACCGCGCACCGATGGTCGTGTCGTAAATCGCGGTATCGCGCCCGTATGCGGCCTGCGGCTTTGCGATGACGAAAGGCGCGCGCGTCATCGACTCGACGCCTCCCGCCACAATCAGGTCCGCATCTGCGAGCGTAACCGCACGCGCAGCGTCGATTACCGCGTTCATGCCGCTGCCGCAGAGCCGGTTCACCGTCGCGCCGCCAACCTCTTGCGGTAGCCCCGCGAGAAGCGCCGCATGTCGACCGACGTTGCGGGCATCTTCGCCGGCCTGGCAGGCGCAGCCAAGGATGACGTCTTCCACATCCGCCGAGTCAAAAGGAGAGGCTGCGAGCGCGGCGCGGATGACGTGCGCCGCCATATCGTCGGGCCGGACGGCGGCAAGCGCCCCCGCGTGTCGGCCTATAGGCGTGCGCAACCCGCCATAGATGCAAGCTTCGCGCATTCGCTATTCCTCCGCACGCAAACGGTAGCGCTGGATCTTCCCGGTCGCGGTCTTGGGAAGGCTGTCCACGAAATGGAAACGGCGGGGAAATTTGTAGGGCGCGAGTTTCGTCTTGCAGAAGGTGCGCAATTCGTCTTCGAGCGCTTCGGTCGGTCGTGCCTCGTCGTGCAGCACGATCCAGGCTTCGGGCTTCACGAGCCCTTCCGTGTCCGCGCGACCGACCACGGCCACCTCGAAAACGGTCGGATGTTCGATGAGCGTCGATTCGATCTCGAAGGGCGAACACCAGATGCCACCGACCTTCAGCATGTCGTCCGAGCGGCCGCAGTAGAAGAAATAGCCGTCTTCGTCGCGATAATAGGTGTCGCCGGTATTGATCCATTCGCCGAGCATCGTCTCGGCGGTCTTTTCCGGGTTTCGCCAATAGTATTTGGCCATCGAAAGCCCCTTGATGAAGAGGCGCCCCGTTTCGCCGGTCGGCACGGTGCGGCCCGCCTCGTCGACGACCTTGGCGTCATAGCCTTCCACGACGAGGCCGCTCGATCCGGGTTTGAACTGGCCGACGCGGTTCGAGATGAAGATGTGAAGCGCTTCCGTCGAGCCGACCCCGTCGAGGATGAGAGTGCCCGTGTGCTCGCGCCACCGGCGGAAGATATCGGCGGGAAGCGCCTCGCCCGCAGAGACGCACATGCGTAGCGACGACAAATCAGGCGTCACATTTTCAAGCGCCTGCAGCTGAGCTGCATAAAGCGTGGGAACGCCGAAAAACAGGGTCGGGCGGTAGGTCTCGATCATGGCAAACGTGTTCGACGGCGTCGGCTTCTCATCGAGCAGCACCGCAGTGCCGCCGACCCAGAGCGGAAATGTCATCCCGTTGCCAAGGCCGTAGGCGAAGAACAGCTTTGCAGCTGAAAAGAACACATCGTCTTCGACCGCGCCGAGCGTTCGGACGCCGTAGAATTCGCTCGAAACGACCATGTCGCGCTGAAGATGAACCGCGCCCTTCGGATTGCCCGTCGAGCCTGACGAGTAGAGCCAGAAGCATTCATCGGTGGGCGACGCCTCGACGGCGGTGAACTCGGCGGAATACGGCGCGATCCGGCTCGCAAGCGTGTCGCCATCGTCAGCAATCTTCAGGACGAGCCCCGGCAGGTACCGAATACTTGCGAGCGCCGCCTCGACTTCGCCCGCATACTCCGGCGAATAGATGAGCCCGGCACACGCCGAATTTTCGATGATGAAGGCATAATCCTTCGCGCGCAGAAGCGTATTGACCGGCACGGGAACGACGCCCGCCTTGATCGCCCCCCAGAACACGAAGAAGAACTCGACGCTGTCCTTCACGATCATCAGGACGCGCTCGCCACGGCCAACTGGCGCGGCGTCAAGGAAGTTGGCCGTGCGGTTCACGCCTTCGTAAAGCTCGCCGTAGGTGGTGTCTCCTTTTCGGGTTCGCACGGCGACCTTCGCCGCCCTACCCTCGCGAAGGTGGCGGTCGATGAACTCCGAGGCGACATTAAAAACCTGCGGGAAACGAATTTCCGCCCCAGCCTCGACCAGCAGTCCCATCCACCCACCTCTTGCTAAGGCGCGCTCTGCGCGTTTCGTCCCTTGGTCTTTTCTTGCCGGTTTCTTTGTTTGCGGTAAACCGGTACTGTTTTACCGTTTTAGGTAACGCCATTATCAACTTCTTGTCAAGGCTTCGTTTAAGGCGCAAATCGGTACGAGAATGATGGATTGAGCGATTCGGTGAAGGTGGCCAGAGGAGACCGAACTATCGATGACGAAAGAACAGGCCTTCATTATCCGCCCTGCCAGCGCCGCCGATATCGAGCATATCGTTCGCCTCGATGCCGCCGTTACGTCGATGCCGAAGTCGACCTACTGGGAGGCGCTCTTCAAGGATTGCCAGTCGCGGCGGAACCAGCATTTCCTGCTCGTCGCCGTCAAAGGCGATGTCCTTGTCGGGTTCATCGCTGGAGAAATCCGTGCGTGGGAATTCGGCTCGCCGCCATGTGGCTGGGTCTTCGCAATCGCGGTCGATCCGAATACCCGGCTGTCGGGCATGGGCGCCGACCTTTTCCAGGCAATCTGCGACGCCTTTCGCCGCGCCGGTATAACAAAGGTTCGCACCATGGTCGCTCGCGATGCGCAACTCGTCATGTCTTTCTTCCGCGCCCAGGGAATGATGGCCGGACCGTTTGTAGAACTTGAGAAGGATCTCGACGAATGAGGCTTCAGGTCGCAACACGGCACGCCATTTTTTCGGTTCTGGAACTGGCCTCTCAGCCTGACCGGCAGATGTCGGCAGTCGATATCGCGGAGAAATACTCTATCTCGCCGAACCATTTGGCCAAGGTTTTGCGCACGCTTGGCCGGGAAGGGATCGTCGATGCCGCGCGCGGCGTTGGCGGCGGCTATCGCTTTGTCGGCAATCCAAAGCGCCTGACCTTGTTCGATATCATCGCTATCTTCGAGCCCATCGGACCGACAACGGGCGGCATCGAGGCGGGCGACGACACGAGCGAGGGGCAAGCCCTGCGCCTTGTGATGAACGAGATCGAGGATACGGCCCGCGCGACGCTGTCTTCGATCACCATCGATACCATGCTCAAGATCGCCCGGCGCAGCAGCGCGCCAAAGCCGTCAGAGCGCCGAAGCGTCGCCCGATAGCGCTCAGATATACTGGCCCGCGTCGACCTTCAGCACCTGTCCGGTGATGAAGCTGGCACGATCGGACAGGAGGAACAGCACTGCATCCGCGATGTCGCCGACGCCCGGCAGCTTTTTCAACGCGCTCTCATCGAGCGCCTTGCGACGGACGTCTTCGGCGAGAGCAAGCGTCATTTCGGTCAGCACCATGCCGGGCGCGACGGCGTTCACGGTCACGCCCTTTGGCCCAAGCTCGCGGGCGGCGGTTTTCGTCAGCCCGACGAGCCCGGCCTTGGATGCAGCATAGTTCGCCTGCCCGAACTTTCCGCGCAGGCCATTGATCGATACGACGTTCACGATGCGCCCGAACCCTTGCGCGCACATCGCCGGAGCAACCGCGCGGAGCATCATGAACGCGCCCGTGAGGTTCACGTCCAGCACCCCTTGCCATTCCTCGTCGCTCATCTTCATCAGCGAGCGGTCGCGGGTGATGCCGGCATTGTTGACGAGGAGGTCAGGCGGGCGATCGAGCGCGCCGACCGCCGCCGCAACCGCAGCGCTGTTTGCGATGTCGACCGCGCGGAACTCCATTCCCGTCGCGTCGCCTTCGGTGCGGTCGAAGATGACGACACGCGCGCCGCCCGCCTTCAACCCTTCGGCAATGGCGCGTCCGATGCCGCGCGATCCGCCCGTCACGATGGCTGTGCGCTCCGCGAAGGCGTCGTTTTCTCTCTGCGTCATGAGCAATCAGGCCGCGACCGCTTCGAGGCGCGACAGCTTCTGATGCCGGAATGCTCCCCAGAGCGCACCGCCGACAGCCCCGGCATAGATCGAGTCCGGGTGGCTCTCCGCAACGAGTGCGACCTTTTCCTTGACGAGCGCCTCATTCAGCGCCGCGACGAGCCCCGTGTCGAGCGCTAGACCGCCCGTCATCTGCACCACGCCGTCGGTCGCGCCGATGGATTTCAGGAGCTTGGCGAGCCTCACCGCCATCGACAGGTGGATACCCTTGAGAATATTCGCCGCTGAAATTCCCCGCGACACCATGTTGATGACGTCCGTTTCCGCAAGCACCGCGCAAATCGAGGATACGCGCTCGGGGTTGTCGGCCTTCTGGGAAAGCATGCCGATCTCGTCGTGGGCGATGCCGAGATAGCGCGCGATGTTTTCCAGAAACTGGCCCGACCCCGACGCGCACTGGCTCGTCATCTTGTAGGTCAGCACCTTGCCGCCGCCGTCGATGCGGATCGCGCGGCCGTTGAGAGCGCCGATGTCGAGCACCGCGCGGGCTTCCGAGTTGAGGTACACGGCGCCGCGCCCATGCGTCGTCATCGAATAGAAATGACCCGTCGCAAAGCGCAGGTTTTCCGCATCGCCTGTGGAGGCGACATACGCGACGTCGCCTCGGGAAACGCCAGCCTTGGAGAGCATCGCGTCGTAGATTTCATCGGCGAGCAGAAACGGATCGCGACTGCGGATCCGCGACAGCTCTTTTCCGAGCCAGCGCGTCTTGTCACCATCGATCTCAAACAGAACCGTCTTGACGCAGCCAGAACCGATGTCCACGCCCGCTGTAATGATAGCACTCATGATTTCGTCCTTTTCGCAGGCTCAGTTCAGGACCGCGCGCACGGCAAAGGCCGCGCCGCCAAGCGCTCCAGTGTAGATGGAGTCCGGATTGATGTTGATCTGCACGTCGCCGTAGTTTTCCTTGATGAGCTTCCGCAGTTCGCGTGCCGCAGCTTCATTCTTCGCAACGCCGCCGGTAAAGGTGAACTGATCCTTCACGCCACCGGCGCGCGACAGGATCGACATGGCGCGCAGGATGATCGCCCGATGCAGCCCCGCCAGGATGTCCTCGCGCTTCTCGCCGAGCGCGAGGCGGTCGCGAAGTTCGGCGCCCGCGAACACGGTGCAGGTGGAGTTGATGCGCACCTGCTTCGTCGACTGCATGGCGAGTGGCCCAAGCTCCTGAAGGCCCATGTTCATCTCGTCCGCGATGTAGCCGAGATAGCGCCCGCAACCCGCCGCGCAGCGGTCGTTCATCTGGAAGTTCTCGACGATGCCCGCCGGATCGACCTGAATACCCTTGGTGTCCTGTCCGCCGATGTCGAGCACGGTGCGGGTTCGCGGATACATGATGTGCGCGCCGAGCCCGTGGCAAAGGATTTCCGAGCGGATGTGCTCCTTCGGGAAGGGAAGTCGCACGCGGCCGTAGCCCGTGCCGACGACGTAGGTTTCTTCGAGCGGGATAGAGAGAGCGCTTTTCACCGGCGCGGCGATCAGCGACTGATCGAGCGATCCCATTTCCAGCGCGCGAATGAACTTGCCTTCGATGTCCCCCGCAGGCGGACGGTTCTCAACCTCGATGATCGACTTGTCGTAGATGTTGAGAATGAGGTCGAAGGCGAGCCCGGCCTCGCGGCAGACAGCCTCGCCATTGTGCATGAAGTCTCCGCCAGCGAGGTCGCGGAAAAAGTCGGACTTGCGGCGAAAACCGGGGGCGAACTGGGTCGCCGAGTGCTCGCGAAGCCGCCGGAACGTCTCCGCCAGCGCTTCGATGACCGGCTTTTCGCGCCCCGCGAAGCGCGGGCCTTTCACGTTGCCGATGCAGGTGCGCTCCAGATCTTCAAGTTGTTCGACGAACTGGATGTGTCGGAAATTCCGTTCAAGGTCGGCCAGAACCGCTTCTGCGACGTTCGCCGTTCCGGGAACGGCTTCGAGCGCGCGGCGAAATAACGTGAGCCGCGTATCGACGAGCGCTTCCTGCTTCGAGACCGCTGCGGCGGTGTCGTAATTGGAGCGCGAGTTGGTGATGCCGCGACCGAGCACAGTCTGGTTTTCGTCCATCACCACGGCTTTCGTGGTCGTGGAACCGAGGTCGATGCCGATGAAGCAACGCATGATGGTGTCCTTCCTTACGCTGCCTTGGCCGTGCCGAGACGCTTCTGCTCGATCATCTGGAAGTAGCTTTCCAGACGGTTCTTCACGTTCGCCGCCGAGAAATAGCGAGGATCGACAAGATCGGTTTCGATGAACGCTCCGGGTTTGCCGGTTCGCCGCTCGACCTCGTTCATGATCATGAGCTGGCCGGCGGAGAAGCTGTTGCAGCTCTTGATCGAGTTGATGAGCAGTCCATCCGCCTCGTATTCTTCGATATACTTCGCGAGGATGTCGACGCGCGTCGGGAGATTGCGGTTCGTGTAGCAGCCGAGGCAGTAATCCGCGAGTGTTTCGAGCGGGTTATCGGCGTCGTGGCGGAAGCCCAGGTCGTACATGCCGCCGACCTTGGTATAGCTCGACGCGACGACGACCGCGCCTTCGTCCGAAAACATCTTCCAGAATTCGCGGAAGTTGGTCCAGTTCGGCGGCCCTTCGACAATGAGCCGATAGCGCTGATCGTTGAAGTTCGACCCGTCGGGTGTGATCGGCCCCTGACGCGTCTCGATGCGGGCCTGCACTTCCTTGCGTAGCGCGTCGTAATAGGCGATGGCGTCGCGCGTGCCGCGAAAGGCGGTGAAGATCGGGCCGATATAGTAGACGCCGCCGAAATAGGCGTCTATTGGCGACGGCTTGTGCTTGCCGGATTCGAGCACCCAGACGAGATTGTCTTCGGCCTTCGCCGAGTTGCGCAGCGCTTCGCGCAGGCGGTCGATGTCGAACTTGATGCCCGACACCTCTTCAAGCCCCGGAATGATGACTTCCTTCAACTGCTTGACGATGTAGTCGCGCATGTTCTTCGTCGAATGCCCGTCGCCCTCATACGGCACATGCAGCATCAGCGTGGGGCATTTGTATTCCTCACGCAGAAGCTCGAACCACTTCATGAAGGTGTAGCAGCCCGTATAGGAGAGCAGCAGCACGTCCGGTTTCGGAAAGGGCTTGCCGTTCGGTGCGATGTTGCCCGCACCCATCATCCCGATGTCCGCCTTCACGTATGTGCAGACGTCTTCGGAATGGCCCGCCTTCTCGGCATCCATGATGTAGTTGCCCGACAGCTTCCTCATGCCGTTCTGGATCGCATTGATCTCGGGTAGATTGTTCACGATGTCGAAGCAGAGCAGCAACTCGTTGAGGTTGCCGGGTACGAAGGTGGATGACACCTTACGGCCCGTCTCATGCTTCGAGGTAATGGCCTCGTAGTTGCGCGCGATCATCTCCTTCTGGAGGAGCATCGACGGTTCCTTGACGATTTCGCTCATGTCTCAGCTCCAAAGCTTGATGGAATCGGCGAACGTGCCGGCTTGCTCGCGAACCGGCTGCATCTGGCCGGAGTTCTCGGCGTATTTGAACGAGATATGCGGGATGCCCTCCTCGGTGAGCTTCTTGCAGATCATCGGGCGGTCGAGCAGAGCGGGGTCGCAGAAGCTCGGCGTCGCGTAGATCACGCCTTCCGCGTCCGCTTTGCGGATCTGATCGACGTGGAACTTGCCCTTTTCGCCTTCGCGCGGGACGTATTTGCAGGAGGTCTCGACCGAATGGCCGATGTAGGCGGCGGCGAGCGCCTGAAGCGGATCGATGTCGAGCGCTACGTCTTCAGTGAGGAACCGATTGACGAGGATATAGTCGTCCTCGACTACGTAGCAGCCCGCCATCTCGATCGACTTGATGAGGTTTAGCGGCGGCTGTTCACAGAAAGAGCCGTAGATCGCGACACGGACATTGTCGCGCTTCGGGCGCTCTTCCTTCTCTGCCGCGGCCATGTAGCTGACGAGAAGCGCGTTATGCTCAGCGACGTCCATCATCAGCCCGGCCCGCATCAGCAGATAGACCTCCGACGTCGGCGCTTTCCACGGTTGGCGCGCACGGAACGCATAGAGCTGGCGCACGAGACGGCGGTTCTCGTTGTAGAGCGCAATGGAACGCCTGAGATCGTCGTCGCTGATTTTCCGGCCCGTGAGCGCTTCGAGCCCCTCGCGCATCTCCTGAAGTTCGGCCACGTAATAGCTACCGCCGATTTCAGGATCGAAGTTCTGCGGCGTATCGAAGAACTTGGTCCAGACGTTCGGAAACATGATCTTCCACATGCCCGACAGATTGCGGATCACGTCGCACACAAACGGGAAGATCATGCCGTCGACGAAGTCGAGACGCCTCGTCATGCCGAGTTCGACGGTCGAGCGCGGGATGCGGCAGATGTAGCTCTGGTAGAAGGCATCGCCGTGGATGACTTCCAGCTTGTCGCCGCCGCCGAACAGACCGAGCGGCAGGCAACCCGCTGCGTGGATCAGTTCCAGCGGCGCGTAGAGCGGCAGGAAGCCGACCACTTTACGACCGGGGACCGCGTCTTTCCAGGCGCGAGCGGCGGTAAAGTCCAGATCTTCGAAGATGGCTTCGCAGCGCGAAACGATTTCGGCCGTGCTTGTCATGGTCAGCGCGCCTCCCATTGGGCCGGGCGCTTCTCGATGAACGCCGTCAAGCCTTCCAATGCGTCCTTTGTGGACATCAGCTTTTCCAGATAGAGATGTTCGAGGTTGCAGAGCTTCGTCCGAACGCGCTCGACCATGTCGAGGCGGGCTGCCTTTACGGCGATACGCAGCGACGACGGGCTAAGCCCTGCAAGCGCGTGGTCGAAGTAGGAGAGCGCTGCCGCCTCCGGTTCAGGCGTAATCTCGGAAACAAGGCCGAGCGCGAATGCCTGCTCGCCGGAAATCGAGCGCCCCGACAGGAGAATGTCCTCTGCCGCCGCACGCGCGATCTTCTCCGGCAGGATGCACGACGCCGGTGGCGCGAACACGCCGAGGATGATTTCCGGCTGACCGAATTTCGCATCGGGAGCGGCAAAGATCCGGCTGCCCGCGATGGCGACTTCCATGCCGCCGCCGAGGCATTGGCCGCGCACCGCCACCAGGACGGGAACCGGAGCCGCGACTAGCCGCATGACGAGTGCGTTGAACGATTTCAGCATCGAATCGCATTGGTCCGGCAGATGCTCCTGCACACTGGCGCCGAAGCTGAAGTGCGGCCCCTCGTGATCGATAAGCACGGCAAGGATCGCCGGATCGTTCATATGTGCGTCGAGCGCTGCCGTCAGCGCGGCGATCATCTGCGCGTCGACAATATTCGCCTTGGGCCGCGCGAGCCGCAATCGCAGAAGCTTGCCATCGCGGTCATGCCATACTTTCAAGGGCTCGATGGTCATTTAGTCCCCCGCGCGGCCGGGAGAAGCGATTCTGTCAGTTCCGGCGTCCACGGGGCGCCCGCCGCGAGTGCCTGCCGCAGCGCGATGAAATCGATCTCGCGGTCGTCCTTGGTGCCTTCGTTGAAGGCGCGGAAGCCCGCTCGCGCCTCGGTCATCATGTTGAGGGCGAGCCAGGAGCGGCTGTTCTCCTTGTTCGCGTTCCAGGCGTCGATCTTGGGCTTCCGCAGTTCCTCGATGGTCTTCGTGAAGCAATCCGGGAACGTCAGCAGGATCTTGCCGCAAAGCTCCTCGACCTTGGCGTCGAGCAACGAGAGGTCCACCGTGCCCCTCTTCAGCACGTCCTTGCCCGCCGCCAGTTCGTCGCCGGTCTTGGGTTCGCCGTGGACGATGCGGCCGTATTCATCGACATAGCGGTCGGTAATGACGAGCGGGTTCGCGACGAAACGCCCGTCGACCTTGAGCGCGGGCACGATGTCCGTGATCATCCCGAGCCGATAAGCCTTGTGCGCCGTCCACGGTTCGCAAAGCGAGCCGGACACCATGGCCATTTCCGCGCCGACCATGACGGGCAGGAAATCCGTCGCGCCGCCAATCGGGGCCGATCCATGCTTTGGCCCCGCCTGACCGAAGCGCGCGAGATCCTGCGCGATGGTGAAGTCGCAGGCCATGCCGATTTCCTGTCCGCCGCCGATGCGCATGCCGTTGACGCGACAGACGACAGGCTTGTCGCATCCGAGGATCGCCGACACCATGTCATTGAAAAGGCGCATGTATTGCCGGTATTCCTGCGGATTTCCCGCGTAATATTCGGCGTATTCCTTGGTATTGCCGCCGGTGCAGAAGGCCTTGTCGCCCGCCCCCGTGAACACGGTCGCCACCACGTCGCGTGCATTCGATGCCGCGCGGAAGGCAAGGATCACGCCCTTGACCATCTCGGTCGTGTAGGAATTGTACTGCGCGGGGTTATCGAGCGTGATCCACGCATTGAAAAGACCGGGCACGATTTCGCCGTCCGGTGTGCGTGCTGGCCGCTTCTCATAGCGAACGCCGGGAACCACGATTTCCGCGAGGTTGTGGTCGTGCAGGGCTTCGGGTGCCGTGGCTCTCGCAATCGACGCTGTATTCAGGGTCATTTCCTCTGTCTCTTCTTTCTTCGTTTCTTGATGCTCAGGGAACGAGAATGGCGCGACGCGTAAGCTTGTGCTCATGCGCCAGGGCGAAGATCTCGTTGATGCTGTCGAGCGGATGCTTTTCGATAAAGGCGGCGAGTTCGATCTTGCGGTCGAGAACGAGGTCCAGCGCGCCCGGATAAAGCTCCGTGGCGCAGCCCCAATTGCCGAGCGCGCGCGCATGAAACGCCATCAAGTTCGAGAGGCGGACCTCGACCTTGTCCATGGTGAAGCCGACGACGGCGAGCGTTGCGCCATGGACGAGGAGGCTCCACGCGGTCGACTGACCGGCCGCCGTCCCCGAGCACTCGAAGATCACCCATTCACGCGTCGGAAGGCCGTGGCCTTTTGCAAACCCGGCTATCTCCTTCTTGAGCGTCTTCGGATCCACGCTGCGCGCATTGAAGGTCTTGGCGACGCCGTGAGCAGCGACGGCTGCGAGCTTTGCATCGTCGACGTCGATGGCGACGACCGTGCCCCCGAACGCTGCCGCAACCTGCGCGCAGTGACCGCCCACCCCGCCAACCCCGATCACGATGCAGAGCGTGCCGGGACCGACGCCCGCCTGAACGACAGCCTGATAGGGTGTCGTGACCGCGTCCGCGACAACGGAAACATCGGCGAGTTTGAGCCCAGCGGCTTCAAGGCGGTTCTCGTCGACAGCGCAGAGCCCGAATGCGGGCACGGTGATGTGGGAAGCGAAGCCACCCTCGATATCGTTGCCCGGCATGACCTGTTTCGCGCAGATCGTGCCCTTGCCGCGCGTGCATGCATCGCAGCTGCCACAAGGAATGACGGCGGGGATGATGACGGCCCGTCCCACCCAATGTTCGGCGCCGGCTCCGGCTGCGCTGACGCGTCCACTTATTTCATGGCCAAGCGTCAACGGCAGGGGCTGGTTCGTGCGGACGCCATCGTAATAGTACCCGAGATCGGTATGACAGACGCCGCAGCCGGCGACTTCAACCGTAACCTCGCCCGCAGCAGGTGCGCCAAGTTCGAACGACTGCCGGATCAACGGTTTCCCGACACTCGTCATCACCCATCGGTATGCTACTGCTATCGGCATTTGCCCCCCATCGCGTTTCATTATTTACGCATTATGGTACCTTAATACCGAATTTGGTCAAGCAAATTCCACTCATCATCAGGGTCGTTCAAGGCCGGGCTTATCCCGGTATTTTCAAGGCGACCTTTCTTGCCAAGCTTGCCGCCGATGTGCGCCGCGCCGCTGCTTCAGGCAAACCGAACAAAACGAGTCCGCCCGCAACAATCGCCGCCTGATATTTGGGCGGGTTGCCCACGCAGGTGAATCACAGTGGACGCGTTGCTGTGTATGATCCGACCGCCGATGCGAATAGGTTTCCCGCGGAACTCGCGGCCAAGCTCGATCGGATAGCGGCATCGCTCCTGCGCGACGATGGGGCAGCCTCTTCATGACAAATGCTAACATCGAAGTTGCGGATCATCGCGTGGCCGATGTCACGACGACCTTTCCTGAAAGTTCGGCTTGGCTAGCCGCACGCGGCAGGAGAACAAGCGCTGCCGTAACGCCGACCGCGAGCCCCCAGAAAGCAGAACCGATCCCCAGGAAGGACATGCCGGAGGCCGTCACTAAAAAGGTAAGAAGAGCCGGTTCGCGCTCCCGTTCGACATTCATCGCTCCGGCAAGGCCGTTCATGATCGCGCCAAGCAGAGCGAGGCCTGCCACGGCCGCCACCAGTTCTTTCGGTAACGACGCGAAAAGAGAGGCGAGCGTCGCTCCGAACAGGCCGACGATGATATAAATGACACCGAGGGCGACGCCAGCGATGTAACGCTTGCCGGCATCGTGATTGGCCTCCGTGCCGGAACAGATCGCTGCCGTGATCGCCGCGAGATTGATGCCATGCGAACCGAACGGCGCCATCACGACCGAGAGCGCGGATGTGCTCCAGACGAGCGGCCCCGACGGTGTGCCGTATCCGAAGGCGCGCAACACGGCGACGCCTGTCAGGAACTGCCCTGTCAGCGTCACCAGGGCCAGCGGCACGCCGAGCCCGATGATGGCCGCCAGCGAGAATTCCGGTGTGGTCCAGACGGGGCGCGCCAGTTCAATATGGAAGGCGTCGAAACGAAGTTCGCCACCGATCGCGGATAGCCCGACGCCCAGAACCAGCACCAGCGCGATGGCATAGCGGGGCAGAAGACGTTTCAGCACGACGTAAGCGGCGAAGAGCGTGCCGACCAGGACGGGCGAAGCAGGGAAATTCGTGAAGACCTCCGCGCCGAACCGGAACAGGATGCCAGCGAGCATGGCGGACGCGATGGATTTCGGAATGCGCGCCATCACGGCATCGAACAGTCCCGAAATCCCGATCACCATGATGAGCGCGGCGGCGAAGACGAAGGCGCCGATGGCTTCCGGATAGGAATAGGCCGGCAATGAGGTGACAAGCAGCGCTGCGCCCGGCGTCGACCAAGCCGTGATGACCGGTGCGCGAAAAAAGAGCGACAGCGCGATAGCCGAAATGCCCGCGCCCATGGAAATCGCCCATATCCATGAAGATAGTTCCGCGTGGCTGAGATGGGCCGCGCTCGCCGCCTGAAAGATGATGAGCGACGGCCCCGCGTACGAGACGACAACCGCTATGAACCCGGCAACGGTCGCCGAAAACGAGAAATCCTTCCACATTGCGACTTTGCTCCGCTTATGATGAGGCCGGTTTAGCGTTCGACCGGGGCTTGCGGCAGGGGCAGTTTCGTGAAAAGTGAGCGGCACAGTTTGTGATGGCCGCTTTCATGAGCAGTGACTTCCAACTCCTCTATCGCGCAATTGCCGAGCAGTTCGCAAACCAGATTGAGGCCGGTCTTTATCGCGAAGGCGAGCGGCTTCCCTCTGTAAGGGCGCTGGCGAAAACGCACGGGGTGAGCGCCACGACGGCGGCGCGTGTGCTCATCGAACTTGAACAGAACGGCTTCGTTGAAGCGCGCGCCCGTTCGGGGTTTTATGTCACAAGCAGGACGCGGGCCGGAAATACACCTTCCGCGACGCGAACCGCGCCAATACCCGCTTCGGCCAAGGTCAATGAGCTGATCGGGCGGATTTTCAGGGCCACGATCAGCACAGGCGCGGCTCGCCCCGTCATGCCTCTCGGCGCGGCTGAGTTGGACGAAGCCCTGCTGCCTCACAAGGAACTCGCCGTCGCCGTTGCAAGAGCGGTTAGAGAAGGCGGTGCATCCCTTCTCGCCTACGGCCATCGAAACGGCGATCCTGATCTGCGCCGCCGCATCGTCCATATTCTTGGATTGCGTGGGGTGTCGCTCGTCCCGGACGACATCGTTGTGACCACGGGAGAGAGCGAGGCTCTCGGACTGGCGTTGATGGCGCTGACCTCTCCCGGCGCTGCGGTCGCGGTCGAGTCCCCATGCTTTTTTGGCATCCTGCAATGGATCGAGACGCTGGGCCTCCGCGCTGTTGAGATCGCAACCGATCCGCATCGCGGCATAGACATCGACGAGTTGGAGCGGATCGCAGAAGCCACGCCATTGGCGGCGCTTGCACTTAACCCGACATTTCATAACCCTTTCGGCTTTGCCATGCCGCCAGAAGCGATGCGCCGTCTCATGTCAGTTGTTGAGCGCCACCGACTGCCGGTTATTGAAGACGACGTCTATGGCGAGCTCCATCATTCCGGGCGTGTCAGGTCGCCGCTGAAAAGCTTCGACCGGGAGGGGTGGGTTTTTTATTGCTCTTCATTCTCTAAGACGCTCGCGCCCGGTTTCCGCATTGGATGGTGTGTGCCGGGCCGCTTTGGCGAAAATCTCGAACGTGTGCGTGCCCCCTGCAACGCAGGTGTCACCACCCTCACGCAGAAAGCCCTTGCCGTTTATCTTGACGGGCGCGCTTATCGTCGGCACCTCGACGAACTGCGCCGATTATTCGGGTCGCAGGCATCTGCAATCCGTAAGCTCGTGCTGGAGAGCTTCCCTATCGGAACCCTCATAAGTGAGCCGGGAGGTGGATTTGTCTTCTGGGTGGAAATTCCCGCACCATTCGACGTGATGCGCTTCAGCGAACTCGCGCTTGCCGAAGGCATTTCAATCGCACCCGGCCCTATCTTTTCGGCGTCAGGCGGGTTCGACAATGCCTTTCGTCTCAGCGTTGGGCGGCGCCTAACGCCAGATGTTGAAGCCGCGATCCGCAGCCTTGGACGAATCGCAGTCGAGATGAAACTGGCCGGTAGTCATTATCGATAGCGCAGATGGTCTTCCAAGGTGCCGCTGTATCCGCAGCGAGCGGCGCGGCGTGTCACCGCGCTTGCGCTCGTCGCCGCACTTGCGGCCGAGCGCCAGGCGGCTCTTTGGAACGAAAATCGGCTTGAAAAGCGGCTTTCCGAACTTGCGATAATGAGGGTTTACGCAAGTCGGCGGCGTTGTCACCTTCACCCGAGCGTCGAATCAGAGCTTCGGATTTTAAAGCGATGACAACCGTTTTTCAGATACTGCCGGACCCTCAAGACCTTTTGAGCCTGCCGCCTGAAGTGCTTGCGGGCACCATCATCAAAGCGCCAGAACGCCTCATCGTCAGAGTGTCAAAACGGGCACCAAAGTCTCAGCTTGCTTGCCGTCATGCACGAACGGTAGCCGCCTAATCGGCACACCATAAAGGCGCTCCAACTCCGGCTCAGCAAGGACGGTCGCCGCCGGTCCCAGAACATAGTCTTCGCCTCCGAGCATCAAGGCGGCGAGATCGGCCACGGCAAGCGCGTGATGGGGATGGTGCGTTGTAAAGATAACCGTAATCCCTTCCTGCGCGGCAAGTCGGCGAATCCATTGCAGCACGATGCCCTGATTTTTCAGGTCGAGAGCAGAGGCAGGTTCATCCAGAATAAGAATGCGCGCCTCCGCGACGAGGGCCCGCGCGAAGATGACGAGTTGTCGCTGTCCGCCCGACAATTCGTGAAACGGACGGTTCGCAAGATGCTCAAGAGAAAAGCGTGCGAGCGCCGCGAGTGCTGCTTCCTCGTCTTTACGCGAAGGCTGCGAGAAAAGCCCAACCTTCTTTGCACGTCCCATCAAAACCATATCGAGCGTTGTGTAGTCGAAAGCTGTCTGAAAGAGTTGGGGAACAAACGCCATCTCATCGAAAGTCTGCGTATTGCCTTCAGTAGGCCGAAGAACTCCCAAGATAATCTTTAGGAGCGTTGTTTTTCCGCAGCCGTTCGGCCCCAGCAATGAAAAGACGCTGCCGCGCGGAATATCGTAACTATACTTTCGGAAAAGCCATCTTTCACCCTGATAGGCGTGTCCTACTTCTGAAAGACGTAAGGCCGGATCATTCCGCGCCCCTGCCGCTGGCGCGGCGCAGATCGCACGTTCAGTCATGATTCCATCCCTTCGCTTGCGCCCGCCAGAACAGCACGGCGAAAACAGGGGTGCCGACCGCCGCCGTGATCAGGCCGATTGGTAGTTCCTGCATGGTGACGGAGCGGGCAAGATCGTCCATCAGCAAAAGGAAAAGACCGCCGATAAGAGCGGCGGTAGGCAAGAGTCTCGTGTGGTTGGGCCCGGTCAGCATTCGGGCGAAATGCGGCACCACCATGCCGACCCATCCGACGATGCCGCTCACTGAAACCTGCGCGGCGACGATGAAAGAGACGAGAGCGATGATCGCCCAGCGCAGGCGCGTGACATTCACGCCGAGAGCTGCCGCATCGATTTCCCCGAGCGACAACAGATTGATGCGCCATCGCAACGCCATGAGTAAGCCACCACCGACAAGAACAGGCACAGCAAGAATCGCAAGCCGCGTCTGATCGGCGGAGGCGAAGCTTCCCATCAGCCAGTAGACCATGCTTGGAAGCTTGGTTTCCGGGTCAGCGGTGTATTGAACGATACCCTGTATCGCATGAAAGAAGGCGCTGACGATCACGCCCGCGAGAACAAAAGCCAGCACGCCGCCTCCCTTTGCCGCGCGTGCGAGCGTGGAGGCGCACAAGAGGGCGAGCATGCCTCCCGCGAATGCCGTTGCTACGATAGCAATGGACGGGAAGCCGAACAGAATTGCGAGAACGGCGCCCGTCGCGGCACCGGCAGAGATGCCGACGAGATCGGGCCCGACGAGCGGATTGCGCATCATCCCCTGCAACGCAGCACCCGAAATCCCAAGCCCCATGCCCGCGAGCGTGACAAGGAGCACTCTCGGCAACCGGATAACCTGAACGGCGACCTGCTCGGCATCGGTCCAGTTCACATCGACCTGCCAGGGAACGATCAACGACCAGAGAATCTGAGCAGTGCGGTCCAACGGAACCGGATAAACACCGATGCAGAGCGAGGCAAGAACCGCCGCGATCAGCGCAAGGACGAGAAGAAACTCGATTGCAAGACCGGGAGGCGAGACGAGGGGTTGTGTTTGCTCGCACGTCGTTGTCATGGTGTCGTTGTCTCGGAATGAGTGAGAGATGCCGCCGAAAACCGCCCGGAATCGGCCATCCCGACATTGGCGGCGACAGAGAGGATGCGGTCGAGTTCGGCTCCTGAAGGATGGAAGTTAACGGCCGACGCATAAGTCTTTGCGGCCATGACGCGCAGCTTGGGAGCCAGTTCACGCGGATGGAAAAGTTCTGCCATCCAGCGCAGCCGGATCGGCGTTTCCACGATGCCCGAAAGCCCGAGAACCAACCCTTCCGGCTCGCGATAGACACGACGCAACCGCGATGCTCGAAAGATGCGCCAGCGCGGGTCTTCCACGAAAGCGGCGGCGCTTGCCACCGAAGACGATGCGGAAATCAGAATGACGTCTGGATCGAGAGAGAGCACCTGTTCGGCCGAAAGCATCGGCTGCTTGACGATCCCGCCGAAGCTGCCGCCGACGATGTTCGTTCCGCCCGCGCGTTCGATGAGCCGTCCGGTCAGCGTCGACGGCCCTTGAGCGCGGACCGACCCGTCAGCCAACAGCGTGATCGCAAGCACACGTGGTCGGTTAGAAAATTTTGACGTGAGCGCAGTTGTTTCGTCGAACGAGGCTTGCCAAGATGCTTGCAACGTCTTGCAACGCTCCGAGCGCCCCGCGACGGCGGCAAAAACGCAGGCCGTCATCACGACGCCCTGTTCGTTCCCCGGCAACATCACCGGCAAGGCCGGGAGGCCGATGCGTTCCAGAGGTTCGGCGAGGAAGCTCATGACCATGATCGTGCCCGGATCTAGCTTCATCACGGCTTCGAGGTTGATTGCGTGTGGCGTCGGAAAACTCCGGCTTTGTCGCGACAGGTCGGCGATGCGCGGATAGAGCTTCGATATCAGGCCCCCATCGAGACTGGCACTGCTGAGATGCGTTAGCCCCGACGCGGTTTCAGGCGCGTCTGTCGCGAGGAAATACTCCGCAGCCAAAGGTGGCAGCATCAGGAGCGTGCCGCGAAACGGCATCTCAATGGAAAGATCGCGTCTTGGCAAATGAACCAAACGCGTCGCGCCCGTCGGTTCATGCAGGGTGACGGGCGCGCGCATTGCGGCTGTCGCGAAACACGCAAACGCCATCAGAGCCAGAATGCGCAGCGGCCATGCCGAACGCCGATTCATTCTTGAACGCCTTTGAATTGGTCGGAGAGAGGGCGACCGGAATTTAGCCGGCCGCCCTTTGTTATCAGAACGTCGTCTTGAGCCGCAAAACCGCATTGAAGGGCGCGCCGGGATACAGCCACGTGTAACTGGTCGCGCTTTCATAGTAGCGGCGGTCGAAGATGTTGTTCAGGTTCAGGCTGATCTTCCACTTGGGATCGATCTTGTAGGAAGCCATGAGATCGAATTCCGCATAGCCCGGAAGTGTGGCGACCAGATTGGGCGACGATTGCGAGACAAGGTTCGTTGTCGACGAGGAGACCGCGCGCATACCGCCGCCGACCGTCAGACCTTCGAGCTTGCCGCTGTCAAATTCGTAAGTCGTCCACAGCTTGAAGGAATGCTCCGGCACATGGGGAACGACCGATCCGACAAGGTAGCTTTCGCTGTCGATGATCTTGGCGTTCGTGTAGGCGTAGGACGTGAGCAGGTTCCAGCCCGGAAGCACATTATAGGTGCCATCGAGTTCAACGCCGCGGCTTCTGGTCTTGCCGCTTTCCACCTCATATCCGAGAGTTGCTTTTGTCGGGTCTGGATCCGACTGCAATTGGTTTTCAAGCGTCAACTGGTAGAGTGCCGCCGTCACAACGGCGCGCCTTCCGATATCGGTCTTGACGCCGATTTCGTACTGATCGCCCTGAAGCGGCGAAAACTGCTGGATGGTCCCGTCCGTTGTGACGTTGTTGCCTTGCGGCTTGAACGTCGTCGCGTAATCGGCAAACAGCGCTGTACCGGGGATCATTTCGTAAATCAGACCGATGCGCTTCGCCGTTCCGTCTCCGTCGACCCCGCTACCGGATTGAGAACTTGCGCTCATTCCAGACTGCGACCATGAGCTGTAATCAGTGTAATTAAATCCAGCCGAAAGCTTCAGCTTCGATGTTATTGAAAGGAGTTCATTTACATAACCGTTGATCTGGGACATTTCGGAATATCCCCAGATCGAACGATGAAGCCCGACAATCGGCTTGTACCACGCCGGATTGTTTATATCGGTGAACGTGTAGGTGGAAAAGCTGGTGGTCGGCGCGCTCATGTTCATATCGAACCAGTCCTTGGTGTATCGCACACCGACGGTCAGGTCGTTGTTAAATCCGAATAACGCGAATTTGCCGTTGATGAGGTTATCCGTGTCAATATCCTCAACCGGCCCCATATGAATTTCGCTGTAGCTTTCTCGATATTTGACGGTTCCAGCTGAATAGATCGGCGTGGCTGTGATCGAAACCATGCTCCGAGCGGTCGTCGTGTATTGCGCTGCTGAGCGAAACGTCCAGTTCGAGTTGAATGAGTGGGTGTATTCGGCCCGGACCGTATCGCTTTCAAACGTCCAGTAGGAGCGGGGATCGTAGAAATTGAAGCTCAATCCCTGCTGCGGAAGCCGGAGTAACGTCGCGCTGGCTCCGCTGCCTACCGAAACGTAACCGAGCGTGCCGCTGTAGGGTTCAGCCTCCTGCCATCGTTTTTCGTAGGACAAAAGCACCGTATCGTCAGGTGTTATCTTGCCCTGGAGGGCAACGCTTCCGGCCCGTTTTTCATACTCGGAGCGGTTCGGGAAATTCTCGTAAACGCCTTCCTCAAGATTGACCCTCATTGCCCAGTTTTGTGAAATGGGCTGATTGATGTCGACCTTGACAGTTCGCGTCCCGAAGGAATCGACGGTTTCCTCGAATGTATAGGCGCGTTCTTCCGTCGGCTTCTTTGTCACGATATTGATGATGCCGCCAATGTCGCCCGTATAGACGCCGTTCAAGAGTCCCGCAGGGCCCTTGACCACTTCGATGCGCTGGACATTCCCGAGCCAGGAGTTGCCTTGCGGTGTCGGATCCCACATCCCGTCGCGCAGCGTGGCGCTGACCTGAAAGCCGCGAACATAGAGGCTGTTCATGTAATCGAGCGGATAATATGAAGGATAGGCGCTGGACACACCCGCCACATTTTGAGCGGCTGCTGTCACGCTGCGCGGATCCTGCTCCTCGATGATCTTCTTTGGCACAACCGCCACGCTTTGCGGAATATCCAGGATGCTCGTCGGAACTTTCGCGCCCGTTACGCTCTGGGTGACGACATAATCCGCAACGCCTTCAGAGGCCGGATCTTTCGGCGTTTTGTCTGCGAGCGCGCTCGGCGCCGGACCGTTGTTGTCGCGCTCGGTGACGGATTTTTTTGCCGGCTGCGACGTGTTTTTCTTCTTTTTCTCGGGAGTCGTCACCCGGACAGGCGGAAGCTCCGAGGTATTTCTGGCCTCTGGCATCGCGGACTGTGCGATCGCGGCCTCGGGGAAGTCTCCCGCTACAATGAGGAATGCCGAAACAAGCGCCAAATCTCTACGCATGGGCGCCTCGACAGAAAAGTGTGGTGACGAAAGTCGGTAGTTCTCGCCGCATAAGCCTCGCGGCCTGCGGTCGGCAGGTTGATCGTGTTGTCATTGCCCAAATGCCCCAAACCCGGTTCTACGCGAGTGGCCCCTCTCGCGTTCTGGACAAGATAGAGCGCTCCTTCTCGCACATCCTATGATCGTAATCATACAGCTCGCCGCGCCGGAGAGTTTCGCGGTCATTCACGCAAAGCTGTTGCTTTCGCGATACAGGATCGAGTTGGATGGCGTGGGGTTTCGATGCGTCTTGGGTTAAATTAATTATTTAATATCAGTGCATTATTGATGGCATGATCGTCGATAAAATCCGGTCCGGTTGCGGCTTACGTGATGACCGGAGATAGAAGCACTATGGTCCGTCCCGAACGAGCGATCTCGCCGTCTTCCACCATTCGCACGAGCGTCCGATAAAGCACTTCGTGCGTTAATCCGAGTTCGGCGGACAGGTCTTTTAACGTGCCGGGCAACTCTACCGTAAGCCCGTCTTTGCATGTGTTCAGGACGAGAAAGTGTCGGATGCGATCCCGTGCGGAATGCATGGAAAGACACTGCACCCGAGTTCGCGCATCCATGAGCTGTCGCGCTAACATCAAAGTGTACGCTTTTGCGAAAGTCGGATTTCCCTCGAAATGGGACAGCAGCAGCGCCTTGGGATAAAGGCGGACCACCGACTTTGTCATCGCGGTAGCATCGCAATGATAGACCGGCATGAAAATCGACGCTTCGGCCAATGGATCTCCGGCCCTTGCCACATGAAGAACGGCTTCTTTCCCGTTTGGATCGACCCGTGTCAGACGAACGCTGCCTGAAACAACCTCGAACAGCCCTTCGGTGGGGCTACCTCGATAGAAAAGAGTTTCGCCCGATTGCAGCGTTCGGAGTGTGCACGCATTTCCGACGATGTCTCCAAGGTCTTCCTCGATCGTCACCAGACAAATCTCCCGTAAATACTCTATACAAGCCGGCGGAACGAAGCTCTTAGGTTGTGGGGTCTTATTTTGCAATGCAGCATCGAATCGCGCTCGATAAGAAACATAGCTATGCTTTTCATAGCCCCTTGTGTCTCGCGTCAGCACAGCCGACCAGGATGTCACGATTCAGCAAGCCGCCCTCGAAGGAGCGGGCTGCCTGAAAATCTTCGCTGAGAAGAAGAGCGGGACGCGGCGCGATGGCCGCAGGGCCTTCAGATTCTACTCGAATGCGTTCGCGAGGGCGACGTTGTTGTTGTCACCCGGATCGACCGGCTCGCGCGCTCGGTGAAAGACCTTCAAGATCTTGTCCTTGAGCTTCGCGAGAAGGGTGTGTCGCTTCGAGCGACAGCCCCCCGATCGACACGTCGACGGGAAAGCCTTCCTCGACATGCTGGGGTGTTCGCGGATTTCGAAACGAACCCGCGAGCGTCAGCTTGAGGGGATCGCCAAGGCGAAGGCCGCCGGCGTGTACACGGGCCGGAAGCCATCGCTCGATGTCGAGCGCGTAAAGACCTTTTCGCGGAGGGGAAGATGCCGACAGCGATTGCGCGCGAGTTGAAAACCAAGGCGCGATGGTTTCAAAAATGGAGAAGCAAGTCTTTGATAACACGTATCTTTTTGGGATAGTTGGCGGAGACGGAGGGATTCGAACCCTCGAGACCCTTTTAGGGGTCTGCTCATTTAGCAAACGAGTGCCTTCAGCCTCTCGGCCACGTCTCCACGCACGTCGAAAGCCCGGACGGTGGAACCGCCGGGCCCCGAGTTCGCCGTTTCTATCATCGGAGTCGGGCAGACGCAATCCATGCCGCGCCGATTTTTGCAGGAAGATGCGGCGGCAAAAGCGCGGCGAATTTCGGGCCGTCAGCAGCAGGATCTATTGCCCGCCCGATACGGACGCGGTCGGGCGCGTTCACGTTTTCTGCGTCACGCGAAAAATCACGGTTAACCATTTGCGGTAGCGGCTTTCGGATGTTACCACGCTTGAGCATGCGTCCTGTCCCAGCTACACAACCTTGCCTCGCCCTCGCTGCGTCCGTCAGGGCCATCGGTCGCGCGAGCAAGATGGCTTTCGGGAACGGGAGCCGCACCATATGTTTATGAAGACGACGTGAGCTGATCCATGGCCAGCCTTCACCCCCTCCAGCTCGCCTTAGACATGACCGTGAAAATCCTTGAAACCAACCTGCGCCTCGCAGAAAGTTTCGCCACGATCATGGATGGGCGACTGCACCCGGGAGAAGCGGCTGCGGCGGGATCATGCGAAAGAAAATCTGGCGACGGCTCGGGGGCAGCCGCCTGCGAAAATCGGAGCAATGAAATGTCGGGCGCGCAAAAATTCGTTTACCGCTTCGGGGCTGGCAAGGCCGATGGTTCGGCCGAGATGCGCGAGCTTCTGGGCGGCAAGGGTGCCAATCTCGCCGAGATGTCGAATCTCGGCTTGCCGGTGCCGCCCGGCTTCACGATCACGACCGAGGTCTGCAACGCCTATTACGCCAACGGCAAGAAGATGCCGGAAGGTCTCGCGGCCCAGGTCGACGAGTCGGTGCGCTATATTGGCGAGACAGTCGGTGCAACGCTCGGCGATGCCGCCAACCCGCTCCTCGTTTCGGTGCGCTCCGGCAGCCGCGCGTCGATGCCCGGCATGATGGATACGATCCTCAATCTGGGCCTCAACGACGAGACGGTGGAAGGGCTCGCCGCCCGCTCCGGCGACCGCCGCTTCGCCTATGACAGCTATCGCCGCTTCATACAGATGTATTCGAACGTCGTTCTCGACGTGAAGCACGAGAACTTCGAGGAGATCCTCGAACACTACAAGCATCAGAACGGCTATGACCTCGACACCGATATCACCGCCGACGACTGGCGCACGCTGATCGAGCAATACAAGGCCGTGGTACAGAAAAAGCTCGGCAAGCCGTTCCCGCAAGATATCAAGGAACAGCTCTGGGGCGCCATCTCGGCCGTGTTCGACAGCTGGAACAACGCGCGCGCCATCAAATACCGCGAGCTGAACCATATTCCGGAAAGCTGGGGCACGGCGGTGAACGTGCAGGCGATGGTGTTCGGCAATCGTGGCGACACGAGCGCGACCGGCGTCGCCTTCACGCGCAACCCGTCCACGGGCGACGGGCGGCTCTACGGCGAATTCCTCGTCAACGCACAGGGCGAGGACGTGGTGGCGGGCATCCGCACGCCGCAGAACATCACCGAAGTCGCGCGTATCGAGGCGGGAAGCGACAAGCCCTCGCTCGAAACCGTGATGCCCGAAGCGTTCAAGGAGTTCGTGGCGATCTGCCATACGCTCGAAAATCACTATCGCGACATGCAGGACATCGAATTCACCATCCAGGAAGGCAAGCTCTGGATGCTGCAATGTCGTAACGGCAAGCGCACGACACCCGCCGCGCTCAGGATCGCCGTCGACATGGCGAATGAAGGCCTCATCAGCCGCGAGGATGCCATCGGCCGCATCGAGGCGGCGCAGCTCGATCAGCTCCTGCACCCGACCATCGACCCCAAGGCGAAGCGCAACATCCTGACCATCGGCCTGCCCGCCTCGCCGGGCGCAGCCTCGGGCGAAATCGTGTTCTCGCCGGACGACGCCGAAAAGCTGAAGGCGCTCGGCAAGAGCGTCATCCTCGTCCGCAACGAGACGAGCCCCGAAGACATCCACGGCATGCACGCGGCGGCGGGCATTCTCACCGCGCGCGGCGGCATGACGAGCCACGCGGCGGTCGTTGCTCGCGGCATGGGCCGGCCTTGCGTGTCGGGCGCTTCGGCGCTTCGCATCAACGCCGAACTGAAGACGGTGACGGCCTCGGGCGTCACGCTGAAGGAAGGCGACATCATCACCATCGACGGCTCGACGGGTCAGGTGATCCAGGGCGAGGTTGCGATGCGTCAGCCGGAACTCACGGGCGATTTCGCGAAGCTCATGGAATGGGCGGACGGCGTGCGCCGCATGAAGGTCCGCACCAACGCCGACACCCCGCGCGACGCCGAGCAGGCGCGCAAGTTCGGGGCGGAAGGCATCGGGCTCTGCCGCACCGAGCACATGTTCTTCGACACCGACCGCATCATGGCGATGCGCGAGATGATCGTGGCGAACGATACCGAAGGCCGTCGCACCGCGCTCGCCAAGATCCTGCCGATGCAGCGCCAGGACTTCATCGACCTGTTCGAGATCATGCAGGGCCTGCCCGTGACGATCCGGCTTCTCGACCCGCCGCTGCACGAGTTCCTGCCGCACGGCCACACGGAAATCGTGGAGCTTGCGCAATCGCTCGGCATAGATCCAACGGCGCTCCGCGCGCGCGTCAACCAGCTGACCGAGCAGAACCCGATGCTGGGCCATCGCGGCTGCCGCCTCGCGATCACCTATCCCGAAATCGCCGAGATGCAGGCGGCCGCCATCTTCGAGGCCGCCGTGGAAGCCGCAAAGCGCACCGGCAAGCCTGTGGTGCCCGAAATCATGGTGCCGCTGATCGCCACGAAGAAAGAACTCGACATCATCAAAGACATCATCGTCCGCGTTGCGAACGACGTGCAACTCGCGACGGGCACGAAGATCGACTATCAGGTCGGCACCATGATCGAACTGCCGCGCGCGGCGCTCCGCGCGGGCGAGATCGCGGAATCGGCGGAGTTCTTCTCCTTCGGCACGAACGACCTCACGCAGACGACCTACGGCATCAGCCGCGACGATTCGGGCGCCTTCCTCGGCGACTACCTGAAGGCGGGCATCTATACGGCCGATCCGTTCGTCTCCATCGATACGGTGGGCGTAGGCGAACTGGTGAAGCTCGCATCGGAGAGAGGCCGCGCCACACGCGAGAAGCTCAAGCTCGGCATCTGCGGCGAGCATGGCGGCGATCCGGCCTCCATTGCGTTCTGCGAGACCGTCGGCCTCGACTATGTGTCGTGCTCGCCGTTCCGCGTGCCGGTGGCCCGTCTTGCTGCGGCGCAGGCCGCCATCGCAAGCAAGAAAGCCGCGAACAAGAAGCTCGAAGACCGCTGAGTGAAAAAATCCCGCGCTTGCCCTTTCGGCCAATGGACGAAGGGGCGGCGCGGGCGTTAACAGCGTGCGGGGGGCATGAAGCCGCGCCCTTATCGCAATTCACTTCTGCCGGATGAGCGCATGACAGCGACCGCGCCTATACTCTTTCCGACGCTCGACGCCATCCGCGAAGGCGGCAAGGGAAAGGTAGCCGCCGCGCTGTCGGCGATCGAAGCCAGTCCCGGACCGGCGGCAGACCTGCTCGACAGGGCGTATGAGGAGCCGAAGGGCACCGCCATCGGCATCACCGGTCCGCCCGGCGCTGGCAAATCGACCATGATCAACGCGCTGATCGCGGGCTGGCGCAAAGCCGGGCAAACGGTCGCGGTGCTTGCTGTCGATCCGTCCTCGCGCGCGAGCGGTGGCGCGCTTCTCGGCGACCGTGTGCGCATGCGAAGCGATCCCGAGGACAACGGTGTGTTCATCCGGTCCGTCGCCGCGCGCAATCGCCTCGGCGGCCTCGCCGATATCGCCTACCCCGCCGCGATCCTGCTCCGCGCCGTCTACGACCGCGTTATCATCGAAAGCGTTGGCGTGGGCCAGTCCGAGACGGACATCACGTCCGTTTCCGATACCGTGGTGCTGTGCATTCAGCCCGCTTCCGGCGATTCGCTTCAGTTCATGAAGGCGGGCATCGCCGAAATTCCGGATATAGCCGTCGTGACGAAGGCCGACATCGGCGCCGCTGCCACCCGCGCGCTTTCGGACCTCAAGGGCGCGTTGTCGCTCTCCCATCGCGACGCGGATGTATGGGAGCCGGAATGCCTTTCCGTATCGGTCACGAGCGGAGCGGGCCTTTCGCCGCTGTTCGACGCTTTCGCACGGCACGAGACATGGCTTCACCAGGAAGACCGTCTCGCTCGCCTTCGCGCGGTTAAAGCGCGCAACTGGGTCGAGACCGAAATCGCATCCGAATTCGGCCGCAAAGGTCTGGCGCTCGCCGAAAGCGAATTTTTTAACGACTGGAATAACCGGCCGTTTACCACGATCCGGCGCGCCGCCGCCGAGTTTCGCGTTTCGCGCGCGGCCTCTTGAAGCGCGCAAAAGCCCACCGCGCAGCACTTCCGTAATTTTGACACCAAAGAAGCTATAGCTGGAACGCTCGATTTGTACGGCGTCCCCTAACGGGCTGTTAACCGTTCGGCCGTTATGTTCTGCGTTGCGTAGGAGTGTCGATGAGAAGTAGCCGTCCGATGACCGGATATCAGGGGCAAAGCAGGGCGCTCGTTTCGCGGCCCCAGCAGAAATTCGAGGTCATCCGGAAACCCGTGTACGCTGTGGAAGCGCCGCGCGCCGTTCCGCTTACTCTGAAAGCACGCAGATCTGTCGCGAAACTTGCGGGGTATACGATACTCGCGGGTATTTTCGCCGTCGGCGGATACGCCTGGCGCGATCCGGACATCCGCCGCGCCATCGATTACCGCGTAACGATGCTGACGACGACCGGCGTTTCGCAGGTCGCGCCTACCCTCGTCGAAACCGCTGAAGTGACCGAACCGCTTCCGCCGCAGGCCGCGCATCTCTTTTACGACAGCCAGAAAGGCCCGCGGGCCGACAAGTTCGCCTATGCACTGAAGGCCGCCGGCAGCGACACGATCGCGCGCCGCATGAAGGCCGATCCGCTGCGTCTCGATCTTGCGAAGGCGGGCCCCGATCCCGAAGAAAACGCCGCCCTCGCAAGCGCCTCGCTGTTCATGACGGCATTCGCCCCTCGCGACGAAGCGCCAGCCGCGATGGATACGCCTCCCCCGCCGGTCGAATCGCGCGACACGCAGTGGGCGGGGCTTCTCAAGAATGCGAGCCTCTCGCCCGAGCAGCCGAAAACGCTGTTCGGCGGTCTGACCGAAGACGAATTCCGCGCGCGTGAACTGCGTTGCATGGCCACCGCGATCTATTTCGAGGCGCGCGACGAGCCGGTGAAGGGACAGATCGCGGTCGCGCAGGTGGTCATGAACCGTATCAGGAGCCCGTTCTATCCGAAAACCATCTGCGGCGTCGTCTATCAGGGCGAGCGGCTGCGCACCGGCTGCCAGTTCTCGTTCACCTGCACCGGCAAGCGCAACGCGGTGAAGGAACGCGAGGAGTGGGCGACGGCCGTGAAGCTCGCGAAGCAGGTCATCGCGGGCGAGGTGTGGCTTGACGATGTGGGCTACGCCACGCATTACCACGCGACCTATGTGCACCCGTCCTGGCGGCATGAACTGATCAAGATCACGCAGATCGGCGGCCATATCTTCTACAAGATGAAGCCGGGGACGGTGCAATTGGCGCTTTTGAGCGAAGGGCTCTGACGCTGGGCTGCGAGGCGTTCCGCCCGTCCGCGCCAGATGAACAGCACTCAGCGCGCCAAACGAACGGGCTCAAATTGCCATGTGAGGTCGCTCGAACCGGCTCTGCTACGCATGCAGTGCCCCACAAAATGCCGTTTCTTTTTTGTTTCTTTGGTTCCAGCCATCCGAGAGCCATCCGCTTTTCGGCAATATCCGCACGGCATGCAGCTCGTTTCAGCCGCTCATCAATATTTGTCAGCCCAAGGTGCTTTCGCGTACGACGGCCGTATAGGTGCGTTCGAGAAGCTGGAGCGCTCCTCGATAACCGACATAGCTCCGCGAAAGGACAACCTCGTCGGTCGCCGGATGCGCGACCTCGATGAGCGGTGCGCCAATGCGTCTGGCGAGTTCACCTTCCCACGTCGAGCCGAAAACAACCGGGTAGTGGCCCGTGAAATCAGTTTCGAGCACCAGCCTGTGCGCAAGGTGTCCATCCTCGACGAACGCGACTTCGGCGGTCACGCCCTCGGCAAGGTTAGCGAATTGCGCACGGATCGAATCGCGCTCCGTGTCGGGCGGATTTTCGGTCGCGATCTGAACGCCGGGGAAGAGCCCGAGCTGATCGGCGAGAAAGCGAGCGACAGCCAGCGTGTAAGCGCTCTCCCCGATGATGACGAACTGCGACGGGAGCCGGTACTGACTGGTGCAGCCCGCGTAGAACGCTGAAAAATCGCGCAGGTAAAGGTAATAATCTCGCTCCTCGCGGGCAATGAAGGCTTCGACCGGCTCCGGCGGCAGCCCGGCGAAGGACGCCACATCGCGCAGGAAACGGCCCGTCAACCGCGCCCCGATGGGGATGGCGGGCACGTGCAGGAACGGTTGCCCATATTTCGTTTCGAGGTGGCGCGCAGTTTCAAGCCCGAGCCACGGCGACAGCACGAGATTGAACTTCGCGCGCGGTATGGCTTCCCATTCCGAAACCCCATCTGACGCGGGGCCGAACAGGATGTTAACCTCAAGGCCGATGCCTTCGAGGATGCGGCGGATTTCCGCAAGATCGCCGCGCCAGAACGGGTTCTGATAAGGCAGCAGCGACCAGACATTCACCAGTCGCTCGTGTTTCGGGCCGTCGTAATCGCCCGCGTGCTGGTCGATGATGGCGCGCGCAATCGTCTCGTGGCCAGTGAAGTTGTTGCCGCGATAGCCGGCCGTATCAGCAAACACGATGGGCGCCCCGCGCCTGCGGTAGCGGTTCACTACGCTTTCCACATCGTCGCCGATGAGGCCGGGGATGCAGCCTGTCTGCACCACGAAAAGATCGGCTTCCATCACGCGCAGCGTCGCCGCAATCAGCTCGTCCAGCCGATCCGCGCCGCCGAAGATGACTTCGCGGTTTCCCATGTTCGTGCTTGGCACGTGGCACTCGCCGCCCTGGTAGGCATTGATGCCGGACAACGCATGAAACTGCTTCGTCGCGCAGCCCGGGCCGCAATGTGTGATGGGAACCGCGCCCGGGATGGCGATGACGCTGGCGAGCGCTCCGAGCGTGCAGCCGTAGCGGACCTGCTCGATTGGACCGGAGTGGGGACAGTCCCCGGTAAGCGACGTGTTTTTCAGAGGGGGCATGCGGGGTGGATCCGATCAGTCGGGCTCGATGATGGGGGCGAAAGGATCAGTCTCTTCGAGCCACCATTTCTGATAAGGGAAGCGCGAATGTGCGCTGACGTCCTCGTAGAAGCGCCGTCGCGGCAACACGCGAAGGATCGCGCGACCGATGGTGATAAGCCCCTGATAGCCGATGCCGTCGTTCGAGTAGAAAATCGGCAGCACCGGAATGCCCATGCGAGCGGCCAGTGAGGCGAACGTGCCGGAGTGACGGCAGACCACAAAGTCGGGCTTGGAGCGTTGCAAGGCCGCATGCGCCTGAAAATGCTGGTCGGGGCTGACGGTGTAGTTGGGAATATCGCCCCAACCGTCGACGAGATTGCTGAGCGTGTCCTGGGTCGGGTCGCCGCTGTCGGACGCCGGGTCGTGATGGTAGGAAAAGGCGCTGTCGACCTCGACGCCGAGTTCGCGCAGAACGACCAGCAGGCCGTGCGCGAAGGCGGCACCGGCGGCGACGAAGCCCTTTTTGCCGGCAAGCGCCTTGCGGATGCGTTCCAGCTCGGGCGCGATACGTTCGCGCTCCGCCGCGATGACGGCCTCGACATTGCCCTGCCGCCCCGTGACGCTCGCGATTTCGCGCAACCACCTGTCGGTGTCGGCGAGCCCGTAGGGAAGCGGCGCTTTCACTTCAGGCACGCCGTAGTCTTGCTCCAGCCCCGTTGCGAGATAAGACAGCACGAAGCACATGGTGACGGTTGCCTGCGCCTCGGACATCTGCGCGAGCGTATCGAGGGTACTACCGCCCATCACGAGATTGGTCTTGAGTCCGAGAGGCGCGAGCAATGGGCTGAACACATCCGGCCCACCGAGATGGATCACATTGATAAGGTCGGGCTGCTTTTTTCCCTCGCGGCTGACAAGGCGGCGCAGGATGCCATGTTCGATCACGTCCCATCCGCTCGACCAATGTTTCGAGCGGAAACCTTCGCAATAGAGCGGCACGATCACCACGCCAAGTTCAGCCTCAAGGCTGCGCGCCGCGCTTTCTATGTCGTCGCCGATGATGCCGCTCGCGCAGGATGCGGCAATGAAGATCACCTTCGGATGATGCCGCTCCCACGCCTCGCGAATGGTCTCCTCAAGCTTGCGGATGCCGCCGAAGACCATATCCTGTTCGATGAGGTTGGTGCAGATGGCTTTCGGATCTTCCAGCTTCCACCCACGGCGCTCGGCGAGGTCGCGGTAATAGCGGCAGGTGAAGGTCTGGCTCGCCGCGCAGCCGATGGGCGAATGCTGGATAACGACCGATTCCTGGATGATGGTCGCATTCGTCACCGCGATCTGTTCGGCGCACATCGAGGCTTGCGAGAAGGGCGTGGACGCCTCGCAAAGACGTCTGCCGCCGTTATCGCAGCCCTTCTGGCAGCCATGGGTGAAGGCGGAATCGCGCGCCAGTTGCGAGGCCGCGCCATCCCATTGAATGATGGTGCCGAGCCGCTGCTCGCGCGTTTCCGCCTGCGGTACTTTGAGATTGAGAGCCATGCCTTTGGGCTTGCCTATGCCTTGTCGAGTGCCTGCGAGAGATCGGCGAGGATGTCTTCGATATTCTCGATGCCGACCGAAAGGCGCACATAGCCCGGCGTGACGCCGGATGCGAGTTGCGATTCGGGCGCGAGTTGCGCGTGCGTGGTAGAGGCCGGATGGATCGCGAGGCTGTGCGCGTCGCCGATGTTGGCGAGGTGCAGGAACAGTTGCAGCGCGTCGATGAAGCGGCGGCCCGCCTCGGCTCCGCCCGCCAGTTCGAACCCGACCA